>NZ_JBSRVX010000020.1:0-50782 GCF_055134745.1 Actibacterium sp. | reverse complement strand
CTTGGCCCCGTCCAGCACCAGTGTCAGGAACGCGGCCATCTTGTTGCCGGTTCGCAGAACATTGGTTGCGCCGATATTGCCTGACCCGATCTTGCGCAGATCGCCCAGCCCGAAAGCCCGCGCGATCAACACCCCGAAAGGCACGGCTCCCAGAAGATAGGACAGTAGGGCAACCACGGACAAAACCGCAGGCGAGGCTATAATTTCGGGCATCACGCCTCTCCGAAAACCTTTTTGCCACCAACCCAGGTGCCGATGACCTTACCCTGCATCCGCGCCCCGTCAAAGGGCGTGTTCTTGGATTTCGACCGCAGTGCGAACCGGTCCAGCACGAAGGGCGCATCGGGGTCGAACAGCACCAGATCCGCGGGGGTACCGATGGCCAGCCGCCCGGTTTCCAACCCCAGCCGCCGCGCCGGGTTCAGCGACAATGCGCGCCACAGCTGCGGCAATGTCAGATCGCCCGAATGCACCAGTCGCAACGCGGCAGGCAGCAGGGTTTCCAGCGCGACAGCGCCGCTGGCGGCCTCTTCGAAGGGCAGGCGCTTGGATTCTTCATCCTGGGGTGTGTGCATGGAACTGATGATGTCGATCAGCCCGCTTGCCACCGCCTGCACCATCGCCAGGCGATCCTCTTCGGATCGCAGCGGCGGCTTGACCTTGAAGAAGGTCCGGTAGTCGCCCACGTCCAGCGCATTCAGCGTCAGATGATGGATCGACACGCCGGCGGTCACGTCCAGCCCGTTGCGCTTGGCGCGCTCCAACGCGGGCAGCGCGCGCGCGGTGGTGATCTGATCGGCGTGGTATTTCACGCCGGTCATTTCAACCAGCGCCATGTCCCGGTCCAGCCCCATCCGTTCGGCCATCGGCGAAACGGCGGGCAGGCCGCGCAGGGATGCGAACATGCCGCTGGTCACGGCCGCGCCATCCGACAGGCCCGGATCCTGCGGATGCGCGATGACCAGCGCGCCCAGCGAACGGGCATAGGTCATGCAGCGCGACAGAACCTTGGTATTGCTGATCACATGGTCGCCATCGGTAAAGGCCACGGCACCTGCATCCAGCAAGAACCCGATCTCGACCATCTCGCGCCCGGCGCGGCCCTTGGTCAGCGCGGCCATCGGCTTGATGCGCACGGGCGATGCTTCGCGGGCGCGGCGAGTGACGAACTCAAGTGTTTCGGGTGTGTCGATAGCCGGCAGCGTGTCGGGGCGCGTCACCATGGTCGTCACGCCGCCCGCCGCTGCCGCCAGCCCGGCCGAACGGAACGATTCCTTGTGTCGCTCGCCGGGTTCACAGACCTTGACGCCGATATCGACAATACCGGGGGCAAGGCAGTGACCGTGACAGTCGATGCCGCTGACAGGGGCCTTGCCACTGCCTGTGGCCGCGATCAGACTATCTTCGATGCGCAACCAGCCAAGGGTGTCGGTGCCGGTTTCGGGGTCAATCAGGCGGACGTTGGTCAGAAGGGTGCTCATGCCCAGACCCCTTCCGCCTTCGCAGCCCGCAAATTGCGCGCCAGCAGGTCCATTGCAGCCATGCGCACCGCGACGCCCATCTCGACCTGTTCCTGAATGACCGAGCGGTTGATGTCATCGGCCAACACGCCATCAATTTCGACGCCTCGGTTCATCGGGCCGGGATGCATGACGATCGCGTCGGGCTTGGCATGGGCCAGTTTTTCGGCATCCAGCCCGAAACGGTGGTAATATTCGCGCTCTGACGGGATGAAGGCCCCATCCATCCGTTCCTTTTGAAGGCGCAGCATCATCACCACATCGGCGCCTTCCAGACCCTTTGCCATATCGTCGAATACTTCGACCCCGAACTGGTCGATCTGCGCGGGCATCAGGGTGGGGGGGCCGATCAGACGGATGCGGTTTTCCATCTTGCCCAGCAACAGGATGTTGCTGCGGGCAACCCGGGAATGGGCGATGTCGCCACAGATCGCCACGGTCAGCCGCTGCAGCCGCCCCTTTGCGCGGCGGATGGTCAGCGCATCCAGCAAGGCCTGGGTGGGGTGTTCATGCCGCCCGTCGCCCGCGTTCAGCACGGCGCAATTCACCTTTTCTGCCAGCAGATTGACCGCACCGGAATGCGGATGACGCACGACCAGCAGATCGGGATGCATCGCGTTCAGGCTCAGCGCGGTGTCGATCAGGGTCTCGCCCTTCTTGATCGAACTGGCCTGCATCGACATGTTCATCACATCAGCGCCCAGCCGCTTTCCGGCCAGCTCGAACGATGCCTGGGTGCGCGTCGAGGCCTCGAAGAACATGTTGATCTGCGTCAGGCCGGTCAGCGCCTCGGAATGTTTCACGGGGCCACGATTCAGATCCACGTATTGATCCGACAGATCCAACACAGAACGGATATCATCGGATGAGAGGGGCTCGATGCCCAGCAGGTGTTTGCCGCGGAATGTCATGCCACCTCCGTCCTGATCGCTCCGCTTATAGAAAGCACGGGCAGTATCGGCAAGGTTACAAAATTGCGGCCCGTTCCGGGCCACTGCATCATGATGCGCCCTGTCGGGCGCGGCCTGCGGCGCGAGTATTTGCGCCAAGGTGATATGCCTTGGGTTTATTCTTGTTCAAATACCCCTGCCAGCGGCAGTGCCGCGCCTTGCGCGGCATAACCGGGGCGCCGCGCCACAGGCGCGTCCTTTTGTAACGTATTGCAGGGCAGCCATGGCTTTACCTTTGGCTTGGCCGCACATAGCCTTTGCGCCATGGATTCCCAAATGGATTATCATAGCGCGAAAGCGTTGCTGGCCTGGCAGATCGAACTGGGCGCGACCGAGGCGATCGGGGACAGGCCAATAAACCGCTTCGAGGCCCCGGCGCCCCGGCGCGCCGCCCCGGTTGCGACGCCAGCTGTTGCTATGGCCGCCGATCCGGTGGCGGCGGCCCGGGGCGCGGCAGCCGCTGCCGGTGATCTGGCCGCCCTGCGCGAAGCCATGGGCGCGTTCGAGGGCTGCAACCTGAAACACAGTGCGCGGTCGCTGGTTTTTGCTGATGGTCGCCCCGGCGCGCGAGTGATGGTGATCGGCGAAGCGCCCGGCCGTGACGAGGATATTCAGGGCAAGCCCTTTGTCGGTCGGGCCGGCCAGTTGCTGGACCGGATGTTCGCCGCCATCGGCATGGACCGGGCGGCGCCTGATCTGGAAGCGGCCCTTTATATCACCAATATCCTGCCTTGGCGCCCGCCGCAGAATCGCGATCCGAACCCTGAGGAGGTGGCGATGATGCTGCCCTTCGTGGAACGCCATGTCGAACTGGCCGCCCCTGATTTTCTGGTGCTGATGGGCAATCATTCCTGCCAGGCCTTACTGGGGCGCAAAGGCATTACCAGGTTGCGGGGCACATGGACCCAGGCACTGGGCCGCCCGGCCTTGCCGATGTTCCATCCGGCCTATCTTCTGCGCACGCCATCCGCCAAGCGCGCGGCCTGGCACGATCTGCTTATGTTGCAGGCAAGAATGCGTGGTGCGCCGTGACTGCTTCCACACCATCCCGCGCATTCATCCCGGTTCGCATTGCGGTGCTGACGGTGTCGGACACCCGCAGCCTGGCCGAGGATCGCTCTGGCGATATTCTGGCAGGGCGTATTGCCGATGCAGGCCATATTCTGGCCGACAGGATGATCCTGCGCGACGAACGGGCCGAGATCGCCGCCCAGCTGCGCCGCTGGTGCGCCGATCCTGACATTGATGTGGTGATATCGACCGGCGGCACCGGTTTGACGGGGCGCGATGTAACGGTCGAGGCCCATCGCGATGTCTATGAAAAGGAAATCGACGCCTTTGGCACGATCTTCGCGATTGTCTCGATGGGCAAGATCGGCACCTCGGCTGTCCAGTCTCGGGCCACCGGCGGGGTGGCGGGCGGCACCTATCTGTTCGCCTTGCCCGGCAGTCCAGGTGCCTGCCGCGATGCCTGGGACGGGATACTTGCCCAGCAGCTGGATTACCGCCATCATCCCTGCAATTTCGTCGAAATCATGCCCCGGCTAGAGGAGCACAAGCGCCGATCATGACCGAACGCTCGTGTTTTCACCGGATCGGCATCCTGCCCGCCAAGCCCAGCTATGAAGCCTCTATTCTGTTGGCGCAGGATGCGCGGGGCCGTTTCCTGATGCAACTGCGCGATGATATTCCGCATATTGCTGCCCCCGGTTACTGGTGCCTGTTCGGGGGCAGCATGGAAACCGGCGAGACGCTGCAGCAGGCCGCACTGCGTGAATTCAGCGAAGAAACCGGTATCGCCTTGGCGACCACAGATCTGCAGCCCCTTGCCCGTATCGAATCTTCGTCCACCGAGGGCGGCGTATTATACGTTTATCACTGCCTGCGGCCCCTGCGCCCCGAAGATGTTTCTTTGGGCGAGGGGGCCGGGTTTGCCTTTCTGACACTGGATCAGGTGCGCAGCTATCGCACCGTTCCGGCCATCCGCAGTGTGATCGACTGGTTCAGTGAACCCGCCCAGGCGCGCCGCGCCTGAAAATTTCGACGGAAACGGGAACGACAGACGTAACACAGATGTGCTTGGACCGCGCCGGACCCTGCGCTATCGTTCTATGTGGTATGGCCTGATTTCGACAACCGCGTTGGGGATATTCTGAATGCGCTTTTTGCGCCGCAGCCTTGTGGGGCTTTTCATGTTCGCGGTCACGCTGGGTTTATTGGCCTATGCGGGCGATGCCGTCTATGCCGCGCTCAAGGTGCGCTGGGCGGTCAGCGATATGGTGCCACCCGCGCGCGAACGTGTCTTCGCGGTGAATGTGGTGCGCGCCGATATGCAGGATGTGGCACCGGTTCTGACCGCCTTTGGTGAATTGCGCAGCCGGCGCATGCTGGACATCCGCGCAAGGGTTGCGGGCACCGTTGTAGAGCTTTCAGACGGGTTCGAGGATGGCGGGCAGGTGCAGGCGGGGCAGCTGTTGTTCCGGGTCGATCCTGCGGATGCGCAGGCTGCCCTGGATGTCGCGCGTGCCGATCTGGCCGAAGCCGAGGCCGAACAGCGTGACGCCCTGCGCGCGGTTGCGCTGGCGCGCGATGATCTGGCCGCCGCCGAAGAACAGGCCCGGCTGCGCACACAGGCCCTGACCCGCCAGACCAGCCTGAAAACCAAAGGATTCGGCAGTGATGCGGCGGTCGAGGATGCCGAACTTGCCGCCGCGTCGGCGCGCCAGTCGGTGCTGTCACGCCGTCAGGCACTGGCCACGGCCCAAGGCCGCGTTGATCAGGCCGATACCCAGCATGATCGTGCGGTAATCAAGCTGGCCGAAGCCGAACGCAGATTGGCCGATACGGCGCTTTATGCCGGGTTTGATGGCACGCTGAGCAATGTAAACCTTGTCGAAGGCGGGCTGGTCGCCAATAACGAACAGGTCGCACAGCTGATCGATCCGACTGATCTGGAAGTGTCATTTCGGGTATCGACCCCGCAATATCTGCGGCTGCTGGATGCAACGGGGGCGCTGTTGCGCGCCGATGTCACCGCAACGCTGGATGCCTATGGCGCCGATCTGACTGCCGAAGGGGCAATCACCCGCGAAAGCGCCGCTGTCGGCGAAGGCCAGACCGGGCGCTTGCTGTTCGCCCGGCTTGATCCCGCAGCGGGCTTTCGTCCGGGTGATTTTGTGCGGGTCGATGTGCGCGAACCGCTGCTGCGTGACGTATTTGTTCTTCCCGCGGGCGCAATTGATGCGGCGGTGACCATCCTTGTCGTGGACGCGGATGACAGGCTTGTGCAAATGCCTGTCGAATTGCTGCGCCGGCAGGGGGATATGGTCATCGTCCGCGCCGAGGGTCTGAACGGGCGCGAGATCGTGGCTGAACGCCAGCCGCTGCTTGGCGACGGGATCAAGGTGCGCCCGATCCGCCGCGCCCAGGCCGCCGACGCCCCTGCCGCGCCCGAAACGATAGAACTGACACCCGAACGCCGGGCCATGCTGATCGCCTTTGTCCGCGACAATCAGTTCATGCCAGACGAGGCCAAGGAACGTGTTCTGGCGCAACTGGCGCTGGACAGGGTTCCTGCCCATGTTGTGGAACGGCTGGAAAGCCGAATGGGGGGCTAGGCCATGTCCATCCGCCCGAAACAGACTTCGGCGGGGGGCATCCTGTCGTATTTCACCCGCCACCCAACGGCGGCAAATCTGTTGCTGGTCATCCTGGTGGTGTTGGGCCTGGCGGCAATTCCGCAGATGCGGACCCAGTTTTTCCCTGACGTTGTAAACGCAGATCTGACCGTCTCGATCGTGTGGGAAGGTGCCGGCCCGGAAGACGTGGACGAAGGCATCGTTCAGGTGTTGGAGCCTGTCCTTTTGGCGGTCGAAGGCGTCGAAAGCTCGGTCTCGCGTTCGGCAGAAGGGCAGGCGACGATCCAGCTGACGTTTGAGCCGGGCTGGGACATGTCGCGCGCCGGTGACGATGTTCAGGCGGCCGTGGATGCGGTGAATACCCTGCCGGCCGATGCCGAAGATCCGGCCGTGCGGCGGGATGGCTGGCGGGATCGGGTGACAGATGTGGTGATCACCGGGCCGGTCGGTATCGACCAACTGGGCCGTTTTGCCGATGAATTCGTGACACGCCTGTTTGCCGAAGGGGTGACGCGCACCACCATTCGCGGCTTTGCCGCACCCACCACGATTGTCGAGGTGCCCTCTGCCGCGCTGATGCGCCATGATATCAGCATGACCGAAATCGCCGCGGCGATCGCAGCCGAGGCTGACACAGCCCCGGCCGGTGATGTCAGCGGGGCCAATGCGCGGGTCCGCACCGGGGTGGCCAAGCGCACGGCGGCCGATCTGGGGCGGATCGTGCTGCGATCCAATCCTGACGGATCCAACCTGACAGTTGCCGATGTGGCATCGCTGCGCGTCGAGGGGATCGACCGGAACGATGCCTATTTCGTGGGGGCTGACCCGGCGCTGATCGTGCGGGTCGATCGGTCTGATCGGGGTGACGCAATCAAGATTCAGGGCGTAGTTCAGGATATCGCCGATGAAATGGCCCGCGGCCTGCCTGCGGATGTGCGGATTGATCTGGTCCGCACCCGCGCCGAAGCGATCACCGCACGCCTGAACATTCTTCTGTATAACGGCGCAACCGGACTGCTGATGGTGGTTTTGCTGCTGTTCCTGTTTCTGAATGCCCGCACGGCGTTCTGGGTGGCAGCGGGCATTCCGGCTGCCATTCTGACCACGCTTGCACTGATGTTCGCCTTTGGCATCACCATCAACATGATCTCGCTGTTTGCGCTGATCATCACCACTGGTATCATCGTCGATGATGCCATCGTCGTGGGCGAACATGCCGATTTTCGCGCCCGCGTCTTGGGTGAAAGCCCGATCGAGGCGGCTGAAAACGGGGTGCGCCGCATGGCCGTGCCGGTATTTTCGGCCACCATCACCACCATCATCGCCTTTTTCGGCCTGACCGCGATCACCGGGCGGTTCGGTGACCTGATTTCCGACATACCGTTCACGGTCATCGTGGTCCTGGCGGCATCTTTGGTGGAATGTTTCCTGATCCTGCCACATCACATGTCGCATGCCCTGGCGCACAGCCAGCGCGATCATTGGTATGACCGGCCGTCGCGTGTAATCAATCGCGGCTTTGAATGGGTGCAGCGGGTGCTGTTCCGCCCCTTGATCGCCGGCGTGATCCGGGCGCGCTATCCCGTCATTGCGCTGGCGCTGGCCGCGCTGGCCAGCCAGACTGCGATGCTGATCCGGGGCGATGTGCCATGGCGGTTCTTCAATTCGCCCGAACAGGGGTCGATATCGGGCAATTTCGCGATGCTGCCCGAAGCGTCGCGCGATGACACCATGGCGATGATGCGCGAATTGCAACGCGCCACCGAGGTCGTCGCCAAGCGCTATGAGCAGGAATATGGCGCCACCCCGCTGGATTTCGTGCTGGCCGGCGTTGGCGGCAACACCGGCCGCGGGCTGTCAGGCGTCGAAGGCAAGGATACAGACCTTCTGGGTTCGATCGCCATTGATCTGATCGACGCCGATCTGCGCCCCTATTCATCGTTCAAGTTTCTGGCCGATCTTCAGGCCGAGGTGGTCGAGCATCCGATGACCGAAACCCTGTCATTCCGCGGCTGGCGATCCGGGCCCGGCGGCGATGCGCTGGACGTGCAGTTCTATGGTGCCGATTCTGCCACGCTAAAGGCCGCCGCCGAGGCGCTGAAGGCGCAGGTTTCGAAATTTCCCGAAGTATCGGCGGTCGAGGACAGTCTGGCCTATGACAAGGAAGAACTGATCCTTGACCTGACCCCGCAAGGAAATGCGCTGGGCTTTACCATTGATGCATTGGGGCAGGTGCTGCGGGCCCGGCTGAACGGGATCGAGGCCGCGACCTATCCCGATGGCCCGCGTTCGGCGGCGATCCGGGTGGAACTGCCCGCGGGAGAACTGACAGCCGATTTCCTGGACCGCACCCTGATGCGCGCGCCCGGCGGCGCCTATGTGCCGCTGGCCGATATCGTGACGGTCGCCCAGCAGACGGGCTTCACGACCATAAGGCGCGAAAACGGGCTGCGGGTTGTTTCAGTGACCGGCGATATTTCCGAAGATGATCCGGCCCGCGCCCAGGCCATCGTCGAAAGCCTGCGCGACACGATCCTGCCCCAGATCGAAAGCGATTTTTCGGTCGGCTGGAAATTGTCCGGCCTGGCCGAGCAGGAAAACCAGTTCCTGGCCGATGCCATTTTCGGGTTCACGCTGTGCCTGCTGGGGATCTATCTGGTTCTGGCGTGGATATTTGCCAGTTGGATACGCCCGATGGTGGTCATGGCGATCATTCCTTTCGGGCTGGTCGGCACCGTCTATGGCCATGCCCTGTGGGATGTGCCTTTGTCGATGTTCAGCGTGATCGGCCTGATTGGCATGTCGGGGATCATCATCAACGATTCCATCGTTCTGGTCGGCACGGTGGATGAATACGCGCGCGGGCGCGGCCTGATCCCGGCGATTGTCGATGGCACATCTGACCGCCTGCGCCCGGTTTTCCTGACCACGGCAACCACGGTTCTGGGCCTGTCGCCGCTGCTGTATGAGACCTCGCAACAGGCGCAGTTCCTGAAACCCACGGTGATCACGCTGGTTTACGGCCTGGGGTTTGGCATGGTTCTGGTGCTGCTGATGGTGCCGGCGATGCTGGTCATTCAGCATGATGTCGGCCGCCAGTGGCGTGCCCTGCGCCGCGCCATGCGGGTGCCGCCGCGCGCGCGGCGATTTGTCGGGCTTGTCGGCGCTGCGGGTGCGGGCATTCTGATGCTGTTTGCGGCCGTATTTCTTCCGGTTCTGCTGACAGGAAGGCTGGCTGCCCCTTTGGAAAACACATTGCCGGATGCTGCCGCCAGCGCGCCCCTTGCCGTGGCGCTGGGGCTGTTCGTGGCCATTGCAGCGGTGTTTCTGATGCTGGTCTATCTGGGTGTTGCCGTATATGGCCGGTCTGAACGCGCCACGCGGCCCTAACCGCCAGAGCAGCCCTGAATATCAACCGCCTGCGCGCCGGCCAGCAGGGTGATCCGAACCGTTGAACGGTCCAGAAAGAACGGTGCGGTGTCCGTTGGCACCAGGTCCGATACCGCGATCACCTGTCCGCCTTTTCGCGTTGTCGTGGCCTCGGATACCCAGACATTCGCATCTGCCAGTTCGATGACAGCGATCTCGGGTGCGCTCAGACGGGGTATGGTGATCGTGGCGGTCAGGCGCAGCCCGTCCGCGATGGGTTCAACCGAACATCTGACAGCGGAAACCCCTGCGCGTGACGCAGGATCGGGCTGTTGCGCCAGCGCCGCCCTTATCGGGCGATCCTGCGACGGGGCCGGCAACCGCGCCATCAATGCCAGATCGACCGGAACGCAGACATCCCGACAAACGCCAATTGATATCAGCCCGTTCAGCATGATCGGCGCGGTTCTGTCGCTGGGCGTCAGTTCGATCGGCAGTACGACCTCGTGCTTATAGCCGATGGTGCGCGTGCCGTCGGTGTCAAAGACCTGCGGTCGCGGCCAGTGAATCACGACATCGCGCAGATTTTCCGACCCCGCCCATTCAAGCCGCGGCGGTATGCCTAAATCGCCCGGCGCCCGCCAATAGGTTTTCCAGCCCTCGGCCAGAACCAGGCGAATACCGGCAAACTGCGTTCCCTGTGCCGTCGTCCAGCCGGGCAGAATCTCTGCCCTGACGATGCCATCAAGGGAATCGCTGGCCGTTGCCGGGGCTGACGCCGCCGACACAAGGGCACAAATCACGGCAAGATGTCGAAGCGGGGCCAATTTCATGCGTACAACATAAGCGTCTGGACCCAGGACAGAAATCACTTTTCAGCCAGCCTGTTGTGACTGTGGCTTTTCGCACCCTTGCTTTGCAGGCCGCTTCGACCACATGTTAGATCATGAAGATACCAGACACCCCGATTGATCTGAGCGGCAAGCTGCTGATCGCGATGCCCGGTATGGGCGATCCCCGCTTTGAAAAGGCGGTGATCTATGTTTGCGTGCATTCCGCCGATGGCGCGATGGGCCTGATCGTGAACAAGCCAACACCGGATGTGCGGTTGTTCGACCTTCTGGACCAGTTGAAGATTCCGCAGGGCGATCCGGCCTGTGACATCCGGGTGCATTTCGGCGGGCCGGTTGAACATGGGCGCGGTTTCGTTCTGCATACGGCCGATTTCGTTTCGGAAACTGACACCACGCTTCTGGTCGATGACACCTTCGCAATGACCGCCACGCTGGATATCCTGCAGGCCATCGCACAAGGCAGGGGCCCAAGCGAAAGCCTGCTGGCGCTGGGCTATGCCGGTTGGGCCCCCGGTCAGCTTGAAGACGAGATCGCCCGCAATGGCTGGCTCAGTTGCGATGCCCGCCCCGAGATTGTGTTCGCTCGCAATGATGACGGAAAATGGATGGGTGCTCTGCATGAGCTGGGCGTCGATCCGCTACTGTTGTCAGGCACTGCAGGGCGTGCCTGACCCGCGTCAGCCGCGCGGGGCCGCCGCACGGCGCAGACGGTCATTGATCGCTATGCCCAGCCCGTGTTCGGGCACAGGGGCAACCGCAATCCGCTGCCCCGGCAGCGCCATCGCATCCAGCGCATGCAGGTGGTGAAACAGATTGGCCGCCGCCTGAACCAGATCGCCGCTCTGCGACAGGTTCAGCGTTGCTTCGGCGCTGTCAGGGCCAAAACCCAGCCATAATTCACCCGGTTCGGCATGTGCCGCATTCAGGCGCACCGGCGCGCCGGGTGCGTAATGCGAGGCCAGTTGCCCCGGCGCTGAAATGGTGCCCGTGTCGTCGTGGCGCGCCAGCGCGGCGCCCAGACAGGCCTCGATCGCTTCGACCGGCAATCCTCCCGGGCGCAGCAGGGTGGGGCGGCCCGTCATGCCGATGATCGTGCTTTCGACGCCCACGGCGCAGGGGCCGCCGTCGATGATTGCCTCGATCCGTTCGCCAAGACCCCGGGACACATGATCGGCGCGGGTGGGGCTGATCCGGCCTGATGGGTTGGCCGATGGCGCCGCCAGCGGCCCGTCAAAACGCGCCAGCAAGGCCCGTGCCACAGGATGCTCCGGCACACGCACCGCCACGCTGTCCAGACCAGAGGTGACCAGTGACGACAGCCCGCTGTCGGCCCGCAAAGGCAAGACCAGCGTCAGCGGACCCGGCCAGAAGGCCGACGCCAGACGCTGCGCCTGTGCAGACAGGTCGGCGATACGGCTGACACTGTCCATGTCAGGCAGATGCACGATCAGCGGGTTGAACTGCGGTCGCCCCTTGACGGCGAAAATGCGCGCGACGGAATGGTCGTTGCGCGCATCGCCGCCCAATCCATACACCGTTTCTGTCGGAAAGGCGACCAAGCCGCCCTGCGCCAATATCTGCGCCGCACGTGTCAGCCCCGCATCGTCGGGCTGCAAGATCTGGGTGGATATCCGTTCCATGACTGACGTTGCGTTCGCCTTGAAGGGGCGGCGGGGTTGGTTAAACTTGCGCCGGTTGCTTATACACCTGACATAAAGTTGCGCCCTGACATGCACAAGGCGCCTGCAAGGGGATCATGCCATGCCATATCGCGCGCCGGTGGCCGATTTTCAGTTCATTCTTGATCATGTGGTCGGATTTGCCCGCCTTGGGGATGTGGCCCGCTTTGCCGATATCACACCCGACACTGCAACCGCGATTCTGACCGAGGCCGGACGCCTGTGCGATCAGGTTCTGGCCCCCGTCAATCGAGAGGGCGACAAATTTCCGGCCAGTCTTGAAAACGGAAAGGTCAGAACGTCACCCGGTTTTGCCCAGGCCTATGAGCAGATCGCGCAGGGCGGTTGGGTCGGCATGGCCGCATCGCCGGAATATGGCGGCATGGGCTTGCCGATGGCCCTGGCGACGGCGGTGAACGAAATGATGAGTGGCGCCTGCCTGGCGTTGCAACTGAACCCGCTGCTGACGCAGGGCCAGATCGAGGCGCTGGAACATCATGCCGACGAAAAGCTGCGCGCGCTGTATCTGCCCCGGCTGATTTCGGGCGAATGGAACGGCACAATGAACCTGACAGAACCTCAGGCCGGTTCGGATGTCGGCGCCCTGACGACGCGCGCCGTTCCCAATAACGACGGAACCTATGCAATTACCGGGCAGAAAGTATACATCACTTGGGGTGACAGCGATTTCAACGCCAATACCTGCCATCTGGTTTTGGCACGCCTGCCCGATGGCGGCCCGGGAACCAAGGGCATCAGCCTGTTCATGGTGCCCAAATACATTCCCGATGCCGATGGCAAACCCGGTCTGGCCAATTCCCTGACCGTGGCCAGCCTGGAACACAAGCTGGGGCTGCATGGATCACCGACCGCGGTGATGCGCTATGACGGGGCAACCGGTTGGCTGGTGGGGCAGCCCCACAAGGGCATGGCCGCAATGTTCACGATGATGAACAATGCCCGGCTGGGCGTGGGAACCCAGGGGATAGGCGTGGCCGAAGCGGCGTTTCAACAGGCCCTTGCCTTCGCACAGGAACGCAAGCAGGGCCCGACCCCGGTTGAAGGGACAGGCACCATCGCAGATCATGCCGATGTGCGCCGGATGCTGATGGCGATGAAGGCCGAGATCTTCGCAGCCCGTGCCATCGCGCTGGATTGCGCACTGTCCATGGATATGTCCCGGTCCGATGACGGTGGTGACTGGGCGGCCCGCGCCGCGCTGCTGACGCCGATCGCCAAGGCCTATGGCACCGATATCGGAATCTCGATCGCCTCGACCGGTATCCAGGTGCATGGCGGCATGGGCTTTATCGAGGAAACGGGCGCGGCGCAGTTCCTGCGCGATGTCCGGGTAACAGCCATTTACGAGGGCACGAACGGCATTCAGGCGATGGATCTGGTGTCTCGCAAATTGATGGATAATGGCGATGCGGTCTTTCGGCTGCTGGACGAAATGCAGGCCAGCGCGGAAACCGCGCGCAAGGCCTTGCGCGAACTGGCCGAAGATGTCTGGGCAGCGACCGAGGCCCTGCGCGAGGGAACCGAACGCCTGTTGCAACTGGGGCTGAACGACCGGTTCGCCGGGGCAGTGCCCTATTTGCGCGCCATTGCGCTCGGGCTGGGGGCGCATTACCATTTACGTGCTGCCATGGCCGAAGGTGGCACCGGCCCGCGCACGGCGCTGGCACGATTTTTCATCAGGCGGCTTTTGCCTGAACATTCCGCGCTGTTGGTTCAGGCGCTTGAAGGAGCCGAGGGGCTGTATGCCCTGCCGGCGAATGATCTGGAATTTTGATGGACGGAACACCACCACTGATTGACTATCCCTGGTCCGAACCACCCCAGGGGGCCGAGGCGACAGAGATCGCCGAGGGCATTCTGTGGCTGCGGATGCCGCTGCCGATCCAATTGGATCACGTCAATATTTTTGCGCTCGACGATGGCGATGGCTGGACCATCGTCGATACCGGCTTTGATACCAAGGCATCGCGTGAATTGTGGCAGGCATGGATGGCGGGCCCGCTGAAGGGCAAGCCGATCAACCGGGTTCTGGTTACGCACCACCACCCCGATCACATCGGTCTTGCGGGCTGGATGCAGACGCAATTCGGCGCCGAACTGTGGACGACGCGCACGGCATGGTATTTTGCGCGTATGCTGCTGCTGGATGTTCAGGACGAACATGATCCGCAAACGCTGGCATTCTGGCGCGCTGCAGGCCTGCCCCGCGAGATGTACGAACAGCGCCTGACGGAACGGCCCTACAACATGCGCAACATGGTTTCGATGTTGCCGCTGGGCTTTCATCGGATCAAGGAAGGCGATCGCATCACAATCGGCGGGCGCGACTGGGATATTCACATGGGCAATGGCCATGCCCCCGAACATGCCACCTTCTGGAGCAGGGACGACAATCTTGTGTTGGGGGGCGATCAGCTTTTGCCGTCGATCTCTCCCAATCTGGGGGTTTACGCCTATGAACCAGAGGCCGATCCGGTTGCGGAATGGCTGGCATCCTGCGCGCGCTTTGGCACGATCGCGCGATCAGACCACCTGGTTCTGCCCGGCCACAAACTGCCCTATACCGGGCTGCCGGTTCGCCTGCGCCAGATGATCGAAGGGCATCACGGGGCGCTCAGGCGACTGCACGAATTTCTGGAAACGCCGCATGTGGCCTGTGATACGTTCCTGACGCTGTTCAAGCGAAACATAGGCGACGCCGGCTATAACTTTGCCATGGCCGAGGCTGTGGCGCATCTCAATCACCTGCATCGCAACGGGCATCTGGTGCGATGGAAAAACGACGATGACGCATGGCTGTGGCAAGCCACCAGCGCCCATGACCAATAACAAACCCCGGCCCGCGCCAGAATCGCCCTGCGCCGAACCGATGGCGCATGTCGTTCATGCCGACCCAAAGGCACCAGTATCGGCGGAACAGAAACCGCTGCCGCCCGCTGTGGCGCGCAAGCCCGTCGATCAGAAAAGCCCCGCCGAATGGGCCTATGAACGCGTGATTCTGTATATCCAGAATTTCGAGGAACAGCTCGACCCTGAACAGGAAATCGCCATGGGTTTCACCGGTGGCGAAACCGGCATCCTGCGAATCGAAGGTGTCGGGTATTTCGATCCCGATATCGTGACATTCTATGGCACCGACGCCCAAGGCATGCGGACCCAGCTTGTGCAACATGTCACGCAATTGAACGTCATGCTGCGGGCCATGCCGAAAAAACCCGAAAACACCGTTGCCCGCCGTATCGGATTTCGGTTGGCAGCGGATCTGGAACATGACGGCCCCGAGCGATCTGCCACGTGACAGCGGCGCGCAAATCAATTATCCGGGGCGTCAGTGACAGGAAAAGGACCGACACCATGGCTGACCATAAACATGGCGAGATGGATATCACCGTTCAGGAAAAGACCTTTGATGGGTTCATCAAATTCGCAACCCGGGTGGGGATTGCGTCCATTCTGGTGATCATCTTCATGGGCCTGGTAAACGGCTGATCCCACCGCGCACGGCAAACGGCCCCGACTACCCGAACAGATAGAGCGCGCCGTATAACACCGCCGCGCCACCTGCGATGCTGATCAACGTATTGCGGGTCAACACCCCCAGCAACAACGCGGCACAGGCCGCAGACAGGCGCGCGGGGTCGGGGTTGCCCCCTGTGGCGGCTGGCCACAGCACCAGCGGGGCGATCAGCGCCGGCAGGACCGCAACCGGGGTATAGCGCAGAAGCCGCAGCACCCATTCAGGCAGCTTGCGGTTGCCGATCAACCCCAGAAACGAGAACCGTATCACAAATGTCCCCGCCCCCAGGGCAAGGATCGTGAACCAGATTTCGGCCGTGCTTTGCCCGATCATTCCGCCCGCCTTTCCGCACGTCGTGCAAAGAACAGTTCGGCCTGCGCCCCGGCCATCATCGCCCCCAATGCCGCCAGCAACAGCCCGGCATTATAGGGCATGAACGCAAAGGTCAGCCCCAGCGCAATCGAAACGGCCGCTGCGATCAGGTGGGCCGCACTGCGCAGGGCCGGTGCCACCAGCGCCAGAAAGGTGATCGGCACTGCGAAATCCAGCGCGTATTCCGGCGGAATACGATTGCCGACCAGCGCCCCCGCCAGCGTCACCGCATACCAGACCGGGCAAATCGGGGCCACCGTTCCAAAGAAATAAGCGAATTTGCTGCGAAGCGGCCAATCAGGATGTCGCGCATATTTGGCATCCGCCAGCGCATAGGTCTGATCGACAAGAAAATAGGCCGCAATTGCGCGCAGCCGAAACGATGCGGCGCCCAGATGGGGCGTGATGGCGGCGGAATACATTGCCATCCGCAGATTGACCGCCAGCGCCGTGACCAGCACGACGATGGTCGGGGCATTTTCCGCCATCAGATGGATAGCGGCAAATTGCGATGCGCCCGCGATGACCAGAACGGTAAAGCCCATGACCTCGGCCAGGTTCAGGCCAGCCTCGGTCGCGACGACACCGAACAGCAACCCGAATGGTGCGACCACCAGAAGAAAGGGCAGCCCGTCGCGGAACCCCATCCAGAACGCAGAGCTGGTGCTTGGATGTGACACTGGACACTCCTGTTCAACTATTCGACACAAGATAGGGCGTTTGGGGCATCATGTGCAATCAAAGCAAACCGGAGGTCGCAAGATGCAGATATTCGGGATAATTCTGGCCGGCGGCCGTGGCAGCCGTCTTGGCGGGCGGGACAAGGCACTGATTGATCTGGCCGGGCGGTCGCTGCTGGACCATGTCGCCAGCCGCCTGGGGCCGCAAGTCGCACAGATGGCGCTGAGCGCGAACGGTGATCCGGCCCGGTTCGACGGGTTCAAGGGCCCTGTTCTGCACGACACTGTTGCGGGCTTTGCCGGACCGCTGGCCGGAATCCTGGCCGGAATGGATTGGGCCGCGGCGGAAGGCGCCGATTTCATCGCCACCGCATCGGTCGACACCCCGTTCCTGCCTTGCGATCTTGTCCCACAGCTGTATCTGGCCGCAGAACAGGCTGCCGCGCCCATTGCGCTGGCCAGAAGTGGTGGCCGGATTCATCCGACCTGTGGTATGTGGTCTGTTTCCCTGCGCGACGACCTTCGCCACGCGCTGGCCAGCGGCGTGCGGCGTCTGGGGGGCTGGGCAGAAGAAATGGGGGCAGTGCCGGCGCAGTTTGCGTTGCAGACGCCCGATGAATTCTTCAACATCAACACAGAACAGGACCTGACCAATGCCCGCGCTGCCCTGCAGCCGGACACGGGCCTATTCTAGGCCTCGATGCTATTTCGTCAGCCCGTTCAGCATGTCGGTCAACTGTGTCGCCACATTCATAACCCAACTGTTTACCGAAATGCGGATGGCATCAATGATTGTCGCGAATGACATCATCACCGGCTCGGATGCCGGGAAGACGATGATGATATTGGGCGTCAGGATATACAGGCCCACGATCAGCGCCGTTATCAGCACCACGATGCCGAACCCCAACCCGAACCCGCTGCGCTTGCGTGGCAGTTCTGTGTTTTCCAGAACCATCCCATCAGCCACAACGCCATTGGCGCGCTCGGAACTGGCGCGCAGGGTGGAATTGATTTCCTCGATATCGGGCAGCAGGTCGCGGCGCGCGGTGTTGCCGGATTTGCGGTTTTCATCGCCGGGTGGAAGCCCGCGCAGCCGTGCCACACGCTCTTTCAGGCCGCCACGCGGGCCGGGCTCGATCCCAAGATCGGGCTGGCTTTCCAGCGGGGCCTGCCGCGCTTCGGATTTGCGGGCCTGAACCTCACGCTCGGCCTCCTCACGCAGAACGCCCAGAATGGCGTCGTCCACCTTGGGGCGCGGGGGCGTTTGCGGCGCGGGTTCGTATGTATCATCCGCCTGCGGCTCTGGCGCGATATCATCGTCGATTGGGTTCACATCGGCGTAATCCCGCATCAGCTGTTCGGCATCCGCAGGTTCCAGATCGGTGTCGTCTGCCCTGCTTTCAAACCAGGTATGGCCACAGCTGGAACACTGCACATCACGGCCACCGGGCGGGATCACAGCGTCGTCGACTTCGTATTGGGCATCGCAGTTCGGGCAGATCAGCCGCATTCTTGTTCCTACCATCCGTGCCGTTCCAAGCAGGGCTTACTCTTGACTTTGCGCATGTTGAACCATGCGTCTTTGAAATTCAAAGGAAATGCACCTTCCTGCAATTGAAACCCATCACCGTGTCAGGCACAACACTGTTGTCAGACTTGGAGACCGGCGTGATCGAACTGGAAAACGTCTCGCACAATTATGGTGGCGGGGATCTGTTGACGGATGTGAACCTGCGTTTGACGCCGGGATCGTTTTATTTTCTGACGGGGCCTTCGGGTGCGGGAAAATCGACCTTCCTGAAGCTGTGCTATGGCGAATTGCGGCCATCCGGCGGGGTTGTCCGGCTTTTTGACCGTGATGCCGGCACGATGACCCGCGACGATGTGGCGCGGGCCCGCCGCCGTATCGGCGTTGTGCATCAGGACTGCCAATTTCTGGATCACCTGCCATTGATCGAAAATGTGGCACTTCCCCTGACTGCGGCCGGCCGCGATGTGGCCCAGACGGATCTGGACGAATTGTTGGGCTGGGTCGGGCTGCGCGGCCAGGCCGCTTCTTTGCCCCCGCAGCTTTCGGGGGGCGAACGCCAGCGTGCGGCGCTTGCGCGGGCGGTGGTGATGGCCCCCGATGTGGTTTTGGCTGATGAACCCACCGGAAACATAGATTGGGATATGTCGTTGCGCCTGCTGCAATTGCTGACGGAACTGAACCGCATGGGAAAAACCATTCTGATTGCCACGCATGATCTGAACCTGATCCGCGCCGCCAAGGCGCAGGTGTCGGCGCGGGTGTTGCGGATAAAGGATCGTCGCGTTCAGCTTGCCGGGGCCGATCTGTGAGGGCGGCGCTGGACCGGTTTCGCGCGTTGGCGCGGGGCGATGTTCAGGCCGACAGGGTCGTGCCGCCAACCGGCTTTACCGTTCGCCTGACATTGTTCACCTCGGCTGCGATGGCGTTTCTGGCGGTATTCGCGCTGGCGCTGTCGCTGGCGGCCGGGCGGCTGGCGGATCGGTGGTCTGACGCGCTGGCGCGAACCGCGACCGTGCGCATTTCAGCCCCCCAGGGCCAGATGCAGACCCAGACCGATGCGGTGATAGATGTTTTGCGCACCACGCCCGGTGTCGCCACCGCGCGCGTGCTGAGCAAGGACGAACAGCACGACTTGCTGGCGCCCTGGTTCGGGCCGAACCTGCCGCTGGACGATCTGCCGCTGCCGCAACTGGTCGAACTGGTCGAAGATGCGCAGGGCTATGATCCTGATGCACTGCGCCTGCGCCTGACGGCCGAAGCGCCGGGCGCGGTGCTGGATGATCACACACGCTGGCGTCGCCCCCTGGTGCGCGCCGCAGATCGGTTGCGCCTGCTGGGTTGGGTCGCGATCGGTCTGATCGCGTTGACGACGGCGGCGATGATCACCCTGTCGGCCAACGCCGCCCTTGCCGCCAATACCCGTGTGATCGAGGTCTTGCGCCTGGTAGGCGCGCGCGATGTCTATATTGCCCGCGCCTTTGTGCGGCGTTTCACCATCCGCGCCGTTCAGGGGGCCGCGGCGGGCACCATCGTGGCAATGGCGGGGATTGCGTTACTGCCTGGGGCCGATGTTGCGGGCGGGTTCCTGACCGGGTTGGGATTTCAGGGCTGGGGTTGGCTGTGGCCCTTGCTGGTGCCGCTGCTGGTCGCTGTTGTGGCGTTCTGGGCGACCCGCACGGCTGCGCTGCGCCTGCTGCGGGGGATTACCTGATGGCACATGGCTGGCGCTGGTTGCGATCGCTTTTCTTCGTGGGGCAGATGTATGCGATGATGGGGGTGTTCGCGGCGATTTTCACCCTGCCGGCCGTCATCTCGCGCCGCTGGGCCTTTGCGGGCGTTCATACCTATTGCAACTGGGTGCGCTGGACAGCGCGCTGGATGATCGGCCTGCGGTCGGAAATCCGCGGCGCGGTGCCGGCTGGCGCGGTCCTGGTGGCCTCAAAGCATCAGTCGTTCTTTGACATCATTCTGCTGTGCTCGGTGCTGCCGCGCCCGCGCTTCATCATGAAGAAATCGCTGCGCTGGGCGCCGGTGCTGGGTTGGTATGCGCTGCGCATCGGTTGTGTGCCGGTGGACCGGGGCAAACGGGGGCAGGCGATCACCGGAATGCTGGCCGCCGTAAAGGCCGGTCTGCAGCAGCCCGGGCAGTTGATCATCTATCCGCAAGGCACGCGTGTGGCACCCGGGATACGCAAACCCTACAAGATCGGAACCGGTGCGCTTTACGCGGAAATCGGACAGGATTGCGTGCCGGCGGCCACGAATGTGGGCGTCTTCTGGCCGCGCACGGGCATCTATCGCAAGCCGGGGCTGGCGGTGCTGGAGTTCCTGCCAACCATTCCGGCGGGCGGTGACATGGCCGGATTCATGGCGCGTCTGGAGCGCGATGTCGAGACGGCCTCGAACCGGCTGATGGCCGAGGCGGGGTTTGATATGGAGCGCGCGGATGGAGTTCATCGACCGGACTGAAACGCTTGAGGTGCTGTATAGTGCCCCCGGCGCGCCTGCGCTGCGCAAGGTGGCCCCGCAACTGACCCCGCTTTATCGCAAATGGATCATGGCGGCCCGGTTTTGCGTGCTGTCCACGGTCGGGCCGGATGGCACCGATGGCAGCCCGCGCGGCGATGACGGGCCGGTGGTGATGGAACTGGATGCGCGCACGCTGGCGATGCCCGACTGGCGCGGCAATAACCGGCTGGATTCTTTACGCAATATCGTCGCCGACGGGCGGGTATCGCTGATGTTCATGGTGCCCGGATCGAATAATGTGGTGCGGGTGAACGGCACGGCCCGCCTGACTGCCGATGACGCGCTGCGCGCGCGCTTTGCCCGTGGCGACGCCCTGCCGCGCACGGTGATCGTGATCACCATCACCCAGATCTATACCCAATGCGCCCGCGCCCTGATCCGTGCGCGGCTGTGGACGGCAGGGGACGAATGCGCAGAGCTGCCCAGCGCCGGCGATATCCTGACCGAGATGACATCGGGCGCGATCGACGGCGCCGCCTATGATGCCGACTGGCCGGGGCGGGCGGCAAAGACGATGTGGTAGGGGCAGGGTGTTTTGATTGATTGGGATTGCCTTGCTATCGAATGGTCGGGATGGGAACGGAGCGGACGTTATTGCTTGAACATTAGTTGGGCTACGAGGTGGAGTCAGAGTGACTGTGCCGGTGGTGAAAATCCGGATAGTGAGCGTGTTTGTGCCGCACCGGTTCGTGTCGATGCCAGTGTGAATGCGGTTCGGTTATCGGTCCGTCATGCTCATGCCGATGATGGTCGTCGTGACTATGGATGTGATCATGTTCCAGCCGTTCATGAAGATGCTCGTGGTCATGCTTTTCCGCAAGGTGCAGCCAAAGTCCGAGAGCCATCAGCAAACCGGCAGACACCAGAGAAACGGTGATTGCGTCCTTGAACAGCATCAACGCGAGGGTTGATCCGATGAAGGGAGCCAGCGAGAAGTAGGCGCCAGTTCGCGCTGTGCCCAGATGCCGAAGCCCCAGCAAAAACATCACAAGGCTTACCCCAACCCCCAGAAAGCCGACTATTGCGCCGGCAGCCAAGAGCCGGGCATCGGGTAGAGCCGCCCCAAGCCAAAGCGCCAGAACGAAATTCACGCAACCTGCGACCAGACCTTTCAGCATCGCGATCTGAACAGGATCTGCCGCAGACAACTTGCGCGTGAGGTTGTTGTCGATTCCCCAGCACAAGCAGGCCGCCGCGATCAGCAACCCGCCCGTATCGAGGCTAAGGCCACGCCCGTTCCAAGACAGCAAGACGGCCCCAAACAAGATCGCGCCAGCGCCAAGCAACAAACGCCGGTCGACGTTTTCACGAAACACGATCCATGCAATTGCCATGGTCGCCAGACCTTCGAGATTGAGCAGTAGCGCGCCTGATGAAGCCGATGTCCGCGACAGGCCAAGCATCAACAACAACGGTCCCAACATGCCGCCAAACAGGATTACTGCGGCAAGCCATGGCAAATCAGACTTCTCCAAAGCAGCCTCGGCGTTGGACAGCCCGATCCGGGGTCGCCCCCATTGGACCGCCGCCAAACCGACGCCTGCGCCGAGATAGAGAATTCCGGCGAGAAGCCATGGGTCAACCGAACCCATCAGCAATTTGGACAACGGGGTGGAAGCCCCGAAAAGAATGGCTGCGCCGAGCGCAAGCGGCACACCGGGCCAGAGATGTGATCGAGAATTCGACATTGGCAAAGCTTACCACGCGAGCCCGAACCAACAAGGGCACAAGCCAGAGATTGCGGAAACAAATGTCCTGCAGAAATTATCGCTGGTTGCAGCTTTGGGCTCGGACCGGTCTCACCCCCTCCTACGCCGCCAGCCCCTTGGCCCCCATGCCCAGGAACTTTTGCCGGCGGTCGGCGATCAGGGCCTTGGCGTCCTTGCCGTCCAGCTCTTTCAGCAGGGTGGCGATCGCCTTTCCGACATCCGCAATCGCGGTCTTGGCGTCGCGTTGCGCCCCGCCCAACGGTTCGGGGATGATCTTGTCGATGACATTCAGTGCCTTGAGATCCTGCGCGGTCAGGCGCAGGGCGGCGGCGGCCTCGCGCATCTTTTCGGCGTCTTTCCACAGGATCGAGGCGCAGCCCTCGGGCGTGATGACCGAATAGACCGAATGTTCCAGCATCGCCACGCGGTTGGCCGTGGCAAAGGCCACAGCCCCACCCGACCCGCCTTCGCCGATGATAATCGAGATCAGCGGCACGCCGATCTGCAGGCATTTCTGGGTTGATCGGGCAATGGCCTCGGACTGGCCGCGTTCTTCGGCGCCCTTGCCGGGATAGGCGCCCGGCGTGTCCACCAGCGTGATCACCGGCAGGTGAAACCGGTCGGCAAGATCCATCAGCCGGATCGCCTTGCGATAGCCTTCCGGGCGGGCCATGCCGAAATTCCGTTCGATCCGGGTTTTGGTGTCAGAGCCTTTTTCCTGACCGATCACCACCACCGGGCGATCCTTGAACCGCGCCAGCCCGCCCATCACCGCGTGGTCGTCGGCAAAGTTGCGGTCGCCTGCCAGCGGCGTGTAATCGGTGAACAGCGCGTCGATGTAATCCTTGCAATGAGGCCGCTCAGGGTGGCGCGCGACCTGGCATTTCTGCCAGGCGTTCAATCCCTTGTAGAGATCGCGCAGCATGTCGGCGGCTTTCTTGTCCAGCGCCGCGGCCTCTTGGCTGACATTCATCTTGTCGTTGGCCAGCGCCATCGCGCGCAGTTCTTCTGCCTTGCCTTCAATTTCGGCAAGCGGCTTTTCGAATTCAAGATATTGCATGGGCGGACTCCGGGCCGTTGGTGCAGGATATATGACGGCGGCGCGCGGGATTTGCAACAAAGCAAGGCATGCAAAGCGATGTGATCTGTCGACGGGTGCCGATAGGTGAAAGGATCACCACCTGCCCCGCAGACAGGTGGCGTCGTCTTGGTGCGGGGGCATACTTGCCGCCCTTGGGGCGGTCAGCCCGCGATCATTTCCGACTGGCGCACGATCACCTCGGCCTGTTTGATCGACGCGATATCGACCAGACGACCCTTGTAAACCGTGGCGCCTGCGCCTTCGGATTTGGCCTTTTCCATTGCGGCCAGAATTTCGCGCGCTTCGGCGACGGCCTCGGCCGAGGGGGTGAAGACCTCGTTCGCGATGGCAACCTGTTTGGGGTGGATCGCCCATTTGCCGACCATGCCCAGCGTGGCCGACCGCCGCGCCTGCGCGCGGAAACCTTCGTCATCGGAAAAATCGCCAAACGGGCCATCGACCGGCAGCACGCCATGCGTGCGGCAGGCAGCCACAATCGCGGCCTGTGCCCAATGCCACGGATCGGACCAGTGTTTTTCGCCCTCGCGCAGCATATAATAGTTTTCCTGCGTGCCGCCGATCCCGGTGGTCTGCATGCCCATGCTGGCCGCGAAATCGGCGGCCCCCAGCGACATCGCCTGCAAGCGCGGGCTGCTGGCGGCAATCGCATCGACATTGGCCAGACCGGCGGCGGATTCGATGATGACCTCGAACGTAATCGGTTTGGTGCGGCCCTTGGCGGCTTCAATCGCGGTGACAAGGGCATCGACGGCATAGACATCCGACGCATTGCCGACCTTGGGGATCATGATCTGGTCCAGCCTGTCGCCGGCCTGTTCCAGCAGATCGACCACGTCGCGATACCAATAGGGCGTGTCCAGCCCGTTGATCCGCACGGACAGGTATTTGTTGCCCCAGTCGATATCGCCGATCGCCTGAATGATATTGGCCCGTGCTGCGGGCTTGTCATCGGGTGCGACGCTGTCTTCCAGATCCAGGTTGATCACATCTGCCGGGCCGGCGGCCATTTTCTCGAAAATGGCAGGGCGGGAACCGGGGCCGAACAACTGGCAACGGTTCGGGCGGGCGGGGGCAGGGGGCTGAATGCGAAAGCTCATGCTGGGCGCCTTTGAGTAAGGAAGTTTCGGGAAGATTGCCGCCACTGATAGGATATTGCGCATCTCGTTTCAAGAATGGTTTGCAGATGCAGCATGGTGCTGTCGGCGCCGTAACGGCGGCCAAAATGCATGAATTCGCTTCTCACTTCGCGTGCCGGGTTCCATACTGATCCCGTCAGCATGTCCATGTGGGAGCGTTGCGATGATCCAGACCCCTTATATTCTGTTTCTGGGCGATGCGGTCGATCCGCTGACCGCAAAGGTCGCACAGGGTATCCGCGACTGGCGGCCGGAAAACGTGGCAGGCCAGATCCGAATGGAGGGCTGTCAGGCCGATATGCGGATACCCGACATGACACTGGCACAGGCGCGCGCGGCCGGGGCGAAGACGGTTGTAATCGGGGTCGCCAACCGGGGCGGCGAGATTTCGCAATCATGGCGAAAGATACTGATCGAGGCGCTGGAGGAAGGGTTCGATCTGGCCAGCGGCCTGCACAGCCTTCTGCGTGATGAACCCGATCTGGCCTATGCGGCACGTATGAACGGGCGAAAGCTGCACGATGTCCGGGTTCCCGGCATGCGCTATCCTGTGGCGAATGGCATCAAGCGGCGCGGCAAACGCTGTCTGGCGGTGGGGACCGATTGTTCGGTGGGCAAGATGTATACCGCACTGGCCATGGATGCCGAAATGCGCGCGCGCGGATTGAAATCGACCTTTCGCGCCACAGGGCAGACGGGCATTCTGATCACCGGGTCGGGCGTGCCGCTGGATGCCGTTGTGGCAGATTTCATGGCAGGGGCCGTGGAATGGCTGACCCCCGACAATGACGATGATCACTGGGACATGATCGAGGGACAGGGCAGCCTGTTCCACGTGTCATATTCGGGCGTGACACTGGCACTGATCCATGGCGGTCAGCCCGATGCGCTGATCCTGTGTGACGAACCAACGCGGGCGCATATGCGTGGCCTGCCCGGCTATCGACCGCCCGGGCTGGAACTGCTGCGCGATACGGCGCTGGTCCTGGCACGGGTGGCCAACCCGGCCTGTCAGGTGGTCGGCATTTCGGTCAACACCCAGCATCTGAACGACGATCAGGCGCTGGAACACATGTCCGCGGTCGAGACCTGGATGGGCCTGCCCGCTGTTGATCCGTTCCGGCAGGGGGCCGGGCGGCTGGTCGATGCGCTGATGGCGGTATAGAAGCCTGATATGCAGATCACGGTTTCACATGACATTTTTCCGATCGCGGGCGTATTCACGATCGCCCGCGGTTCTCGGACGAAGGCGCGGGTTCTGACTGTGACACTGGTTGCGGATGGTCAACAGGGCCGTGGCGAATGCGTGCCCTATGCGCGGTATGGCGAAACCCTGGACAGTGTCGCCGCGCAGATCGCGGGCCTGCCGGACGAATTTGATGGCGCCCGGTTGCAAACCCTTCTGCCGCCCGGTGCCGCGCGCAATGCGGTTGATTGCGCCCTGTGGGACTGGCAGGCGAAATTGGCGGGCAAAAGGGTCTGGCAACTGGCCGGTCTGCCCGCGCCACGGCCCGTTGTCACCGCCTATACCCTGTCGCTGGACAGCCCCGAAAACATGCGCGCCGCCGCCGCCCGGCACGCCGCGCGCCCGTTGCTGAAGATCAAGCTGGGCACGCCGGACGATATGCCGCGCCTGGAGGCTGTGCGCGCAGGCGCCCCCGGATCACGCATCATCGTTGATGCGAATGAAGGTTGGAGCGCCGATATCTATGCCGATCTGGCCCCGCATCTGGTTCGTCTGGGGGTGGAACTGGTCGAACAGCCGCTGCCTGCCGGGGCCGATGACATGCTGGGCGAAATCGCCCGCCCCTTGCCCGTCTGCGCCGATGAAAGCTGCCATGATCGCGCGTCGCTGCCTGCCCTCGCGGGTAAATACGACATGGTGAACATCAAGCTGGACAAGACAGGCGGTCTGACCGAGGCCCTTGCCCTGCGCGCCGCGGCCCGCGCTGCGGGCTTTGGTGTGATGGTCGGCTGCATGGTCGGCAGCTCGCTGGCGATGGCCCCGGCGGTTCTGGTGGCGCAGGATGCGGATATCACAGACCTTGACGGCCCGCTTCTGTTGGCCGAAGACCGGGCGCAGCCTTTGCACTATGATGATGCCAAAGTATACCCGCCCGACGCGGCGCTTTGGGGATAGGAGAACAGCATGAGCCGGATCGTTTACGTGAATGGAGAATACCTGCCCGAAGATCAGGCAAAGGTATCGGTCTTTGATCGCGGTTTCCTGATGGCCGACGGCGTCTATGAAGTGACCAGCGTTCTGGACGGCAAGCTGATCGACTTCAAGGGCCATGCCGAACGGCTAGAGCGTTCCTTGAGAGAACTGGACATGGCCTCGCCCGTGGCAATGGACGAATTGCTGGAGATTCACCGCGAACTGGTGCGGCGCAATGATTTGGCCGAGGGCGGTGTCTATCTGCAGATCACCCGCGGCGCGCCCGCCGATCGTGATTTCGCCTTTCCCGACCCGGCGGTTACGCCGTCGACCATCGTTCTGTTCACGCAGAAAAAGAACCTTGTGTCGTCACCCGCAGCCGAAACGGGCATAAAGGTTATTTCCATCGACGATCTGCGCTGGGGGCGGCGCGACATCAAGACGGTGCAACTTCTCTATCCCTCGATGGGCAAGATGATGGCGAAAAAGGCCGGATGCGACGACGCCTGGATGGTCGAAGACGGGTTCGTGACCGAAGGCACGTCGAACAACGCCTATATCGTCAAGGGCGGGCGGATCATTACCCGCCAGCTGGGCAGCGAAATTCTGCATGGAATTACGCGCGCTGCCATCCTGCGCTTCGCCCGCGAGGCGCAGATGGTCGTAGAGGAACGCCCCTATACCATCGCCGAGGCGCAAGCGGCGGATGAGGCGTTCATCACCTCGGCCACGACCTTCGTGCAGCCGGTGGTGGAAATCGACGGGGCCACCATTGGCACGGGCAAGCCCGGCCCGGTAGCCCTGCGCTTGCGCGAGATCTATCTGGACGAAAGCCGCAAGGCCGGTATGTGAGGCCAGGGCGAGGGGCTGTCTGCCCCTCGCGCTCCCCGAAGATATTTTAACGAAAAAGAAACCAGAATCGGATGATCTGCTCCTGCGGTACAGGCGGGGACGCCGATGACCGCCGAAAGAGAAGCCGCCCCGTTTCCGAATGTGAAGCGGGGCGCATTCTTGTGTTTCTTTTTCGCATAAATATCCCCGCCGGAGGCATGCTGACATATTCGGTGCAACCGCGCTACAAGATGAGCGGGACAGAGGCAGGTCTGGCGGCGGGGTCAGAACACCTTGTGACAGCTGTATCATTCGATTTCGGAATGGCAGGTCACGCGAGCCGCTTTATGACCAGCGCATGAAGGGACGGACCGGCGGCCACAACGCCCCGTGACAGCGGGCTGGGTGTATTGAAGGGCATCTGTGCCCCATGCCGGTCGGTTAGCATGCCGCCGGATTCGGTGACGATCAGGCTGCCAGCTGCGGTGTCCCAGTGCCAGCTGTCGCGCAATGTCAGAGTGGCGTCGAACCGGCCTTCGGCAACCAGGCACAGCCGATAGGCCAGCGAGGGTCGCAGGTGGCGCTGAACCTGTGGGACGGGCCCCGACCAGTGCTGAGGTTCCAGCGCCGCGCGGGCGATCAGCAGATCGGCGCCGTCCAGCGCGGCACGGTCGGTTACCCGGATAGGCGCATCATTCAGCGTGGCCCCCATACCCTGTTGTGCGGCATACAGCTTGTCGCGCAGCGGCAGGAAGACCACGGCTGCGGTGACGGCCCCATCCCGGACCACCGCCAGCGAATGGGCGAACGTGCGGTCGCCTTCGATGAAGGCACGGGTGCCGTCGATGGGGTCGATGACGAAACTGCTGCGATTGGACAGGCGGGCCGCGGTATCGGCCGTTTCTTCCGACAGCCATCCATAATCTGGCCGGGCGGCCATCAGCCTGGCGCGCAGCATGCTGTCGATGGCGATGTCGGCTTCGGTTACCGGGCCCTGATGTCCGGCCTTGTACCAGGTTCGCGGGCTGTTGCGCCAGAATTTGACGGCGATGTCGCCTGCGGCCAGGGCGGCATCGGTCAGCAGGGCGAGATCATTCTCCGGCAAGGGTCAGCCCTTCGATCAGCAGGCTGGGAACCCGCCTGGACAGATGCGGCCGGGCATCATTGGCCGGGATCAGCCCGCGCAGCATGTCGCGCAGGTTGCCCGCCAGCGTGCATTCGTTGACCGGATGCCGGATCTGACCGTTTTCAACCCAAAACCCCGACGTGCCGCGCGAATAATCACCGGTATTGGAGTTGATCGTGCTGCCGATCAGCGACGTAACCAACAGCCCGGTGCCCATCTGCGTGACAAGATCGTTCCGGCTGTACTGCCCCGGTGTCAGCGTGACATTGCCAGCCGACGGCGTGGGCGGCGATGATGTGCCGCGCGCGGCATTGGCGGTGCTGGACAGGCCTAGGCGGCGGGCTGTGGCCAGATCGAGTGTCCACCCCGTCAGCACACCGTTGTTGATGATCGCGCGCCGCATTGTCGGCAACCCTTCGGCATCAAACGGGCGCGATCCGGTGGCGCGCGGGCGATGCGGGTCTTCGATCAGCGACAGCCCATCCGGCAGAACCGGCTCACCCATGGCATTGCGCAGCCATGACGCCCCGCGCGCGATTGCCACGCCGTTGATGGCCGACAAGAGATGGCCGATCAGCGAGGAAGCGATACGTTCATCGAACAGGACCGGATAATGGCCGGTCCTGGGCCGCCGCGCGCCGGCCCGTGCGACAGCCCGTTCGGCAGCCAGCTGGCCGACGATGGCTGCATCTGGAAGATCGGCCTGAAAGACACGGGATTCGGCGGCATAGTCGCGCTCCATCCCGCCTGCCTTGCCCGAAATGGCGACGCAGGAAATATCGCGGCTGGTGCGCGAATAGCCGCCCGAAAAGCCATTGCTGGCGGCCAGGTGAACATGGTTGCGGCTGTAGCCCGCCGAGGCAGCCTGGACCTGCGTGACATCTTTGCAGGACAGGGCCGCAGCTTCGGCCCGGCGAGCGTCGTCTTGCAATGCCGCCGGGGCGGGTTCGTCGGCGGGATCGGCCAGTTCCAGCGCGGCCAGATCCCAGTTGCGGGCGATCTGGCCGGGGTCGGCCAGCCCGACGGATGGATCCTGTGGCGCCTCGCGCGCCATGGCGACGGCACGTGCCGCCATTTCGGCGATTGTTTGCGCGCGCGTATCCGAGGCCGAGACGCAGGCCTGCCGTTGCCCGATCAGAACCCGCAGACCGATATCGGTGCCTTCCGAGCGTTCGGCCTGTTCCAGAACCCCGCTGCGCACATCAATATTAAGCGAGGTGCCGGCCACGGCGATGGCATCAGCGGCATCTGCCCCCGCCTTGCGGGCGGCATGCAACAATTGATCGGTCAGGGATGCAAGACTGTCGGTCATCCGGGGGCTTTCATTTGGTCAGGCTGGCTTACTGCCAAATGCCGCCCATCGGCAAGTGCCGCTGCCACCCGGACACCCGCATTCGATCCTGCATTCAGCGGATACGCTGCCCATTGAGCAGAATCTGACCATCCGGCGTGGCGGTGATTTCGGATGTCATTGTGTCGTCGTCCTCACCTGGCTGGGCGAAATTTTTCAGCATTGACCGCGCAGTCATTGCCATGAACGGCTCGATCACCTTCATCTTCGTCAGCCGGTCCAGCAGCGTATCGCTGCCTGTCAGCCGCAGGCTTGCACTGCCGATCGGTACCGGGAATGGTTCCGACGGGTTGGAATTGTCGAAGGTGAATGCGCCGCTGCCGGTCAGGCTGGCGCCTGCGGCGCTCAACTCCACGTCATTGATCGTAAGCTGGTGCAATTCGCCGGCGCGCCCATCCAGATCGGCAAGCGCGTCCGGGTTGAACACATCGACAAACAGGCGGGCGATACCCGACAGATCGAATGTCAGCGTCGCCGGATCATGGGGCAGCATGGCCTGCGGGTCGATCAGGGCCCAGACGGCATCATCCAGGGCAATGCCCCGCAGTGTCGTCAGCAGGCCAAAGGCTGCGGGTTCGTCGGTTTGCCCCGTGGGCAGTTTTATGTTGAATGCCGTGTCCTGAATGCTCGCCTTGATCTGTGCCAACGGCAGATCAGCGCCTGAAACGGCCAGTTTAATGCCGGTTTGAGTGCCGCCATAAGTGATGTTCTGATCGTTCATCGCATAAGACAGCGTGCCGCCTGAATTGCTGCCTTCCAGCGAGAAAGGTTTGTCGTCAATATCGGAAGTGGCCTGCAATTGCGCGCCATCATATCGCAGCGATCCATCGGTGATCAGGCCGGATTCCAGCATTTTGCCCAAATCGCCGGAACCGTCGGTCGCCGGAAATTCGCTCTGCGATTTCATGACCATGTTTTCCAGTCCGGCCACAAAGCTAACATGGCCATCTTGTTCTGGCGGGGCGACATCGGCGCCGATGGTTGCCTTCTGGGCGCGCAGGTTGGCTGTGGCCTCGTAATGCAATCCCTTCGTCAAGGCATAGCTGCCCTCAAGCATCGACAGGCCCATCCTGATGTCGGCGCTGACCGGCTCTCCGTCCAGATCCAGTTCGCGGATGCTGAGGGTTATCTGCCTGGCGTCAAAATCGTAATTCGTCACGGCGCCCGTGCCACTGGCGATCACGACAGGCCGGTCCAATGTCACGATTGCGGACATGCTGAAAGGCTTGCCATCTTGCGGGGCAGCGCTGACTGTCATCGGATATTCGGCGGGAAGGGTGATCTCGACTGTCCCGTCGCGTCTTTCGGTCAAGGTGATGGTGCCGATGCTGGCGCGGGCCTGCATATCGGGTTGCTCTACGGAATAAGCCGCGCCCTGAACCGTCAGAACCTTGTCTTTTTGCGTCACGGTTCCGCTCAGCGACTGCCCTGTCGCCTTGCTGAAGTCCTGCATCTGTTCCCAGACCTGCCGGGCTGTTACATCGGCCCAGGCGGCGGGGGCTGTCATTGCGCCGACCCAAAGGGCGGCCGCGGCGCATAAACGGCGATAGGTCATGGAAACTTTCCTAACTGGATAACTCGCTAACAGCTTCGGCTTTCGTCCGGTCAGGGTCAAGGGTAGGGTGGGATCACAAAGCTGTTTGTGGGGAATATCTGCGGGCTGAACAGGGGCGGGCGATGGCGCAAATCGCGAAGAAACACGTGGTGATCACAGGAGCCAGCCGTGGGATAGGCGCGGCGGCGGCGCGGTGCTTTGCCGCGACTGGTGCCCGGGTGGCGCTGATGGCGCGCGATTTGCCCGCGATGCAGGACTTGGCGGCTGAAATCGGGCCGGGCGCAGTGGCACTGGGCTGCGATGTCAGCGATTTCGCGGCCATGCAAGATGCCGTGGCACAAGCTGTGGCCCGGTTCGGGCCGGTGGATGTTCTGATCAACAATGCCGGGGTCATTGAACCGATTGCGCCGATACATATGGCGGACCCGGCCATATGGGGCAGCGCGATCGACATCAATCTGAAGGGCGTGTTTCACGGCATGCGCGCCGTGCTGCCCGGCATGATTGCCACGCAGGGCGGCACGGTTTTGACTGTCAGTTCTGGCGCGGCCCACGCCCCGATGCAGGGCTGGAGCCAATATTGCGCCGCCAAGGCGGGTGTGGCGATGTTGACCCGGTCGCTGGATCTGGAATATCGCGCCCTTGGCATCCGGGCTATGGGCCTGTCGCCCGGAACCGTGGCCACAGATATGCAGCGGGCAATCCGCGCCAGCGGGGTGAACCGGGTCAGCCAGTTGGACTGGTCGGCGCATATCCCGCCCCAATGGGTGGGCCGCGCGCTGGTCTGGATGTGCGGGCCGGATGCGGATGAATTTATCGGACAGGAGGTTTCGTTGCGGGATGAAAACATCAGAAAACGCGTGGGGGTCATCGCATGATCGGGCTTGATATCGACGGGGGCCGCTGGACCGTCACGCTGAACCGGCCAGACAAGGCCAATTCGCTGACCCGCACGATGCTGGGGCGGCTGGACGAAATCTTTGAACAGGCCGCCAGTTCCGATATCGGCGTGCTGGTGCTGACGGGCACCGGCAAGGTGTTTTCCGCCGGGGCCGATCTGGAAGAGGCCCATGCCGGGCTGGCCACCGACCCGATCTGGGAAAGCGTGTCTGGCCGGCTGGCGGCCTTGCCCTGTCTGACGATTGCCGCGCTGAATGGCACGCTGGCGGGGGGCACGTTCGGCATGGCGCTGGCCTGTGATCTGCGGCTAGCGGTGCCGGGGGCGAAATTCTTTTACCCCGCGATCAAGCTGGGGTTCCTGCCGCAGCCGTCTGATCCGGGCCGTTTGGCGGCCCTTGTGGGGCCCGCGCGGGCCAAGCTGATCCTGATGGGGGCGGCAAAGCTGACGGCGGATGAGGCATTGATGTTCGGCCTGATCGACCGGATCGTGCCGGGCGATGCGATGCAGGATGAAATTGTGGCCCTGTCCACGGATGCGATGGCCGCCCAGCCCGAAAACCGCGCCGCGATCAAGGCAATGTGCAATGGCCAGCCGCCCGTGCGGCGATGACCGATACCCTTGATGCGCTGGTGATCGGCGCGGGGCCTGCCGGGCTGATGGCGGCGCAGGCGCTGGCACAGGCCGGGCGGCGGGTGTTGCTGGCCGAGGCAAAGCCATCCGCCGGGCGCAAGTTTTTGATGGCGGGCAAATCGGGCCTGAACCTGACCAAGGACGAACCCGCTGACCGCTTTTTGGCGCAATATGGCGATGACCGCCCGTTGGGCCCGATGTTGAAACAATTCGGCCCGGCGCAGGTGCAGGATTGGGCGCGCGGGTTGGGGCAGGATGTGTTCACCGGCAGCACTGGCCGCGTCTTTCCGCGTGTGATGAAGGCGTCACCACTGTTGCGGGCGTGGATGGGGCGGCTGGATGGGTTGGGGGTGGAATTGCGCACCCGTTGGCGCTGGACCGGCTGGCAGGGCGATGCCGTTACCTTTGACACGCCGGATGGCGCGGTGGCATTGCGCCCGGCTGTCACCGTTCTGGCGTTGGGCGGGGCCAGCTGGGCGCGGCTGGGGGCGGACGGGCACTGGGCCGGGTTGCTGGGCGCGCGGGGTGTGCCGCTGGCGCCGTTCCGGCCCGCGAATATGGGCCTGATCGTGGACTGGTCTGAAGCGATGGCGCGCCAGTTCGGCCAGCCCGTAAAAGGCACTGCCCTGACCGCCGGGGGCAAAACGGTGCGGGGCGAGTTTGTGATTTCCGCCCGCGGGGTTGAGGGCGGCGCGATCTATACGCTGTCGCGCGCGCTGCGCGACGGGGCTGCGTTGCAGATCGACCTGATGCCGGATTGGAACGTCGCGCGCATTGCCGATCAACTGGCCCGCCCGCGCGGCAAGGCCAGCCTGTCCAATCACCTGCGCAAGGTGCTGCGCCTGCATCCCGCGCAGATCGCACTGCTGATGGAATTCGGCCGCCCCCTGCCCGAAGGCGCCGCATTGGCCGCGCTGATCAAGGCGCTGCCCATTGCCCATGCCGGCCCCCGCCCGCTGGACGAGGCGATATCGACCGCCGGCGGGGTGCGGTTCGACGGGCTGGATGCCGGGCTTATGCTGAACGCCGTTCCGGGTGTGTTCTGCGCAGGCGAGATGCTGGACTGGGAGGCCCCCACAGGCGGCTATCTGTTGACTGCCTGTCTGGCAACGGGTCTGTGGGCGGGGCAGGCGGCGGCGCGTTATTCTGCCTGATGCGCCTGGGCGCGCAAAAACGCGGGCCGCGTCATCAGGCGCGCGGCATAATCGGCCACGACAGGTTCATCTATGTCGAACCGCGCGCGCCTGGCCCAGATCACGCAATGGGTCAGCAATATATCGGGCACCGTCATCTGATCGCCCATCAGGAACGGCCCGTCACCCATTCGGGGCACCAGACGTTTCATGTTGCGGGCAAATTCCCAGCGCAGGCTGTCCTTGATTGCGGGCACCCGGTGTTCGGCAGGCAGCGCGAAACTGTGCCGCCCCGACATCCACAACAGGCCCTCGATCTCATCAAGGATCAACAGCGTCAGGCTGTCTTGGCGGGCGCGCGGCACTGTTCCGGCGGGACATGTCAGCGCGCCATGGTGATCGGCCAGATAGGTCAGGATCGCCACGGAATCGATGATCGGGGCATCATCAACCAACAAGACCGGCACCTTGCCGGTGGGGTTGAATTTCAGGGCCTCTTCGCTGCGCGGCAGGGCGGGAACCATGTCATAGGGCTGGCCCAGTTCTTCCAGCATCCACAAAACCCGCAGGGCGCGCGTATTGGCATGGCCGACGACGGTATACATGATGGTTCCCCCCTATCGCGCGCCGATCATCCCGCCGAATGCGGCGCGGTGCAAGTCCCGTTAGGCCGGCACAGCGCCCAGTTCCTGCATCACCTGTGCACCGATGCGAAAGGATTCGATGCGCGCGGCAGGATCGTGGATCTGGCCTGACAGGATCACCTCATCGGGTTGAAAATTGTCGATCAGGCTGGACAGCTGCGCGCGCACCGTATCCGGCGCCCCCACCGCCGAACAGGACAGCGATTGCATCACACCCGCCACCACCGGATAGGGCAGAACCGATCCGATATCATCCACCGGGCGCGGCAATGGCCCGCGCCGCCCGGCCCGCAGATTGGCAAAGGCCTGTATCATCGAGGTTTGCAACCGCGCCCCCGCCGCATCGGTATCGGCGGCGAAGATGTTGATCGCCATCATCGCATGCGGTTTGTCCAGTTGGGCCGAAGGGCGGAAGGTGCGGCGATAAACCTCGAACGCCTGTTCCAGGGCCTGCGGCGCGAAATGCGATGCAAAGGCATAGGGCAACCCCAGATGCGCGGCCAGTTGCGCGCCATACAGCGACGACCCCAATATCCACACCGGCACATGCGTGCCCATGCCCGGAATGGCGCGCACACGGGCCTGCGGATCGGCATCGCCCAGATAGGTGATCAGTTCGCCCACATCCTGCGGAAACGTGTCTTCGGCCCGCATCCCGCGGCGCAGGGCCTGCATGGTTGGCCCGTCCGTGCCCGGCGCACGGCCCAGCCCCAGATCAATGCGGCCCGGATACAGCGTGGCCAGCGTGCCGAACTGTTCGGCCACCATCAGCGGCGCATGGTTGGGCAGCATGATGCCCCCTGCGCCCACGCGCATCGTCTTGGTCACGCTGGCGACATGGCCGATCAGAATCGCGGTGGCCGCGCTGGCGATACCGGTCATGTTGTGATGTTCGGCCAGCCAGTATCGGGTGTAACCCCAGTCTTCGGCATGGCGGGCCAGATCGGCGGTATTGGCCAGCGCATCGGCGGCGGTGGCCCCTTCAGGGATCGGGGCAAGATCAAGCAGGGAATAAGGGATCATCGGCAGGGCCTGTCTGTTGTTGCCGGTAATGTGGGGCCTGCCCGGCACAAAGGAAAGGGTCAGTCGCGTTTGGACAGAGGAAGGACGGTGGCGGTTTCTTCGGGCGACAATTCCTCGAAATCGAAATTGTCCAGCCGTGCGGCGCGTTTTCCCGCCCGTTCGGCGGCGGTGCCGATCCCGTCCAGATCGGCGCGCGCCTGCGAAAAATGGGTGTTCAGCTTGTCCACCCGTTCCACGACCATTTCCACATCGCGGTGCAGCATCTTCAGCGTCTTGCGGATCGCGCCGGCCTGTTCGCGCATCCGGGCGTCTTTCAGGATCGCCCGCATCGTGTGCAGGGTGGCCATGCAGGTGGTCGGCGATACGATCCAGACGCGGGCATCAAACCCTTCGCGCACCAGTTCGGGGAAATTGGAATGCAGTTCGGCATAGACTGCCTCGGATGGCAGGAACATCAGCGCGCCATCGGCGGTTTCGCCTTCGATGATGTATCTGTCTGAAATCGCCTTGATATGCGCGCGCACCGATGTGCGCAGAAACCGCGCGGCCTCGGCCAGATCGCGTTCCGTTTTGGCGTTGCGCAGGGCCTCATAGGCTTCTAGCGGGAATTTGCTGTCGATTACGATCGGGCCGGGCGGGTTGGGCAGATGGATCAGGCAATCGGCGCGCTTGCCGTTCGATAGCGTTGCCTGCAACGAATAGCTGTCTTTGGGCAGCGCCTTCAGCACGATGTCATGCAGCTGAATTTCACCAAACGCGCCGCGCGTCTGCTTGTTGGACAGGATATCCTGCAAGGACAGCACATCGCCCGACAGCTTTTCGATATTGGCCTGCGCCTTGTCGATGGTTTCCAGCCGCTGTTGCAGATCGCCAAGGCTGCGCGCGGTGCGGGTAGCGGTGCCTTGCAGGTTTTCGCCCATCACCCGGCTGACCTCGGCCAGGCGCTGTTCCATCAGGTGCAGCATATTGGTCTGGGATGCGGCCTGGGCCTCGGCCACGCGGGTCAGCCCGCCGGTCAGTTGCTGCTGCCCGTCCGACAGCATCTGCACCGACCGCCCGACCTGATCCATCTGATATACCAGCGGCTCGGCCAGCCGCGCCGACCGCCCGGCCCGCGCCATCGTCACGAAGAGCAGGATCAGGATCAAGGCCATGATCCCCGAACCCATCAGGATGGCAATCACCACGGGGTCGCTGAACGCGAAGGATTGGGTGCCGATCTGGATCATCTGCGACCGAACAGCTTTTCAATATCGGCCAGCTTCAGTTCCACATAGGTGGGCCGCCCGTGGTTACACTGGCCCGAATGCGGCGTCGCCTCCATCTCGCGCAGCAGAGCGTTCATTTCCTCGGCCCGCATCCGGCGGCCCGAGCGGATCGAGCCATGACAGGCCATCCGGCTCAGGATCGCCTCGATCTTTGCCTGCACCAGGGTGCTGTCGCCCTGATCGTCCAACTCGTCCAGAATATCGCGCAACAGGGCATCGGCGTTGATCTGCCCCAGCACCGCCGGGGTTTCGCGCACCGCAATCGCGCCTGCGCCAAAGGGTTCGATACTGACCCCAAGCCGGGCCAGATCGCCCGTCACCTCCAGCAGGCGCGCGCAATCACCGCCCGACATTTCGACAATTTCTGGGATCAGCAGCGCCTGCGCCGCCACGCCGTTTTCGCCCATCTGTCGTTTCAGCCGCTCATAAACCAGCCGCTCATGCGCGGCGTGCTGATCGACGATCACCATGCCGTCGGCGGTCTGGGCGATGATATAATTCTCATGCACCTGCGCCCGGGCCGCGCCCAGCGGCAGATCACCGGGCTGTTCCACCACATCCTCGACCCGGGCAAAGGGCGCTGCGGCCTCGGCAAATTGCGGCGCCTGCGCGGCATAGGACCGCGACAGCGCCCCCGCCGACGGGCGATCCATCTGATAGATCCGTGCGGGGCCAAACGGTTCGGCCCGCATCGCGCCCAGCGTTTCACCGGCAATCGTCGATGACGCCCGGTGCCCGGCCCCGGCCAGCGCATGGCGCAGCCCCGATACGATCAGCCCGCGCACCAGCCCGGGATCGCGGAACCGCACCTCGGCCTTGGCCGGGTGCACGTTCACATCGACCAGATGCGGGTCGCAATCCACGAACAGCACCGCCGCCGGATGCCGGTCGCGGCTCAGAAAATCGGCATAGGCGCCGCGCAACGCGCCGATCAACAGCTTGTCGCGCACCGGGCGGCCATTGACGAACAGATACTGCGCCACCGCCGAGCCGCGCGAATAGGTCGGCAGCGCGGCATAGCCTGTCAGATGGAAACCATCGCGCATCGCATCGATCCGCAGCGCGTTTTCGGCAAATTCCGCGCCCAGCACCCGCGCCAGACGGCCATGCAGCGCGTCGAACAGATCACCACTTTCGGGATCGGCGCGAAAGACGACACGCGCCTCGCCCCCCGACAGATCGCGCAACGTAAAGCCGACAAAGGGTTCGGCCATCGCCAGCCGCTTGACGACATCGCCGATCGCCTGCGCCTCGGCCCGGTCGGTGCGCAGAAACTTCAGCCGCGCCGGGGTCGCATAGAACAGATCACGTAGTTCCACCACCGTGCCACGGTTCAGCGCCGCGGGCCGCACCGCCGTCATTGCCCCGCCCGCCACCGCGATTTCTGCCGCATCATCCCCCGCGCGCGAGGTGATCTTCAGCCGCCCCACCGCGCCCAGCGACGGCAGCGCCTCGCCCCGGAACCCGAATGTGTGGATATCCAGCAGGTCGGATCCGTCGATCTTCGATGTGGCGTGACGGGCCAGCGCCAGCGGCAAGTCCTGCGCATCCATGCCGCAGCCATCATCCGCGACGCGGATCAGTGTCTTGCCGCCATCGGCATATTCCACCGTGATCCGACGCGCGCCCGCATCCAGCGCATTCTCTACCAGTTCCTTGACTGCAGAGGCCGGCCGCTCCACCACCTCACCCGCCGCAATGCGATTGACCGCCGCCTCGTCCAGCTGTCGGATGACAGGTCGTTTTGTGCTTATTTGGGGGTCCAACGCATTCATGCCACAACAATTAGCATGCTGCTCGCGATTCGACCATGCATGTTGGCCTTATTCTTGGCGCAAATACCCTTGCCGAAGGCGCGATTTTTCGCAGAAAAATCGCCTTTGCGGTCAGTTCGTCGAACTCAGCCCTTCCGGCTTGCCGACCACAACGAAATGTAATGCCTCAGCATTCAGCAACCGGGCTGCCACCCGGCTGACATCCTCCAGCGTCACCGCATTGATCATGTCATTGCGATGCACCAGATAATCCACGCCTTTCCCCTGCAACTGCATTCCGACCAGAATATCGGCAATATTGCCATTGCCATCGAACCGCAAAGGATAGGCGCCGGTCAGATAGGTCTTGACCGCCTCCAGTTCTGTCTCGGTAATGCCTTGGGCCTGCGCCTGTTGCCATTCGGCCCGGATCACCTCTATGGCTTCGGCGATCCGCCCATTGCCGGACGCAACCTGTCCCAGGATCAGCGCGGCATGATCCATCGGGTAAAGATAGGAATACACGCCATAGGTCAGGCCACGCTTTTCCCGCACTTCGCGCATCAGGCGCGACGAAAAGCCTCCCGATCCCAAAACAGCGTTCAGGACATAGGCGGCAAAGAAATCGGGGTTGTCCTGGTCGATGCCGGGCTGACCGAACACGGCCACCGATTGCGGGGTATCGAATGGCACCACCGTCACTCCGCCGTGCAACTGATAGTCAGCCGGGCCGGGCATCGCGGCGCCGGTCGCCGGCAATCCGGCGAAAAGACGATCCAGCAACTGGCCCAGATCATCGGCGGTTATGTCGCCAACCGCCGCGACATAAAGCCTGTCACGTGCAATCACACTATCCTTGGCGGAAAGTATGTCATCCCGCGTCAGCGCGGCCAGGCTATCAAGGGTGCCGTTTTCCGATGTGCCATATGGGTGGTCGCCAAAGGCCATGGCGTTGAATTTGCGCCCGGCGATCTTGCCGGGATCGGTGGCCTCGGAGCGGATCGCCATGGCGATCTGCCCGCGCACCCGTTCAATGGCATCGGGATCAAAACGCGGTGCCACCAGTGCCTGATGCAGAAGATCAATGGCGGCGTCACGGTTTTCGGTCAGAAATTTTGCTGAAACCGACAGCGCATCGTCGTTCACATCAAACCCGAAACTTGCTGCCAAAGCGTCGCGCGCGGTGGCGAATTCCCGCGCGTTCAGCGCGCCGGCCCCTTCTTCCAGCAACCCCGTCATCAGGTTGATTGCGCCACGCTTGCCGGGTGCATCCAGGCTGGCGCCGCCCTTGAACCTGATTTCAAGCGCGACAAACGGTATGTCATGGCTTTCGACCAGCCAGGCGTCGATGCCTGACGGCGAGCGGACCTGCTGCACATCCACCGCAGCTGCGGCAGGCAGGGCCAGGATCAAGGAAAACAGGCCTGCAAACACGAAACGCATCATTGGGTTACCTCGCTCGGGTCGGCGCGCATCAGCCAGCCGGTTACGGCGTTGCGCCTGTCCAGAATGTCGCGTGCGGCATCCATGACATCCTGCGGCGTGACATTTTCCAGCACCTGCGGCCAGGCTTCGATATCTTCAATTGAAAACCCCGAGGCAAGGGCCGCGCCATAGCGTTGCGCCAGCCCCTGAATATTGTCATCGGCATAGATATTGGCGGCGCGCAGCTGCATTTTCAGCGAATCGAACCGGGTCTGGTCGACACCGGTTTCCAGGAATTCGGCAACCGCGGCATCCATGGCGTCCTCGGCCTGCTGCAACGAAACGCCTTCGGCAGGGACCACGATCAGCCCAAAGGTCGTGTCGTCGATCGACATCCCGCTGTAATAGGATCCGGCATAAACCGCCGTATTGGTATCAAAGACCAGTTTTTCGCCCAGAACCGATGTCGCGCCATCCCCCCCCAGAAGCTTGGCCAGATAGGTCAGCGCCGCCGCACGGCTTTGATCGCCGGGATCGCGTTCCGGCGCCAGATAGGTGCGCATCACATAGGGCTGCGATACACGTGCATCCGACAGCGTCAGGCGGCGCTCGCCCAGTTGTGGCGGTTCTTGCGGTCGCTGGCGGGGCGTCAGCGCGGGGTTGGCCTTCAGCGGCCCATAATACTGTTGCGCCAGTTCGCGCACCTGGTCGGGTAACACGTCGCCTGCCACAACGAGGATCGCGTTATTGGGCGCATAATATCTGCGATACCACGCCAAGGCGTCATCGCGCGTCAGCCCCTCCATTTCGGCGCGCCATCCTATGATGGGCACCCCATAACGGCTGTTCAGATATTGCGCCGCCTGCCGCTGTTCGGCGAACAACGCGCCGGGATCATTGTCGGTGCGTTGGCTGCGCTCTTCCAGAATCACCTGCCGTTCGGTGACAACATCGGCCTCGGTCAATTGCAGGCCGGTCATCCGGTCGGCCTCAAGCGCCATCATCAGATCCAGCCGATCGGCGGCGACGCGCTGGAAATAAGCCGTGTAATCCCAAGTGGTAAAGGCATTGTCAGATCCGCCATTCGCCTCGACGATGCGCGACAGCTCGCCCGCCGGATAGGCATCGGTGCCCTTGAACATCAGATGTTCCAGAAAATGGGCAATGCCGGATTTTCCTGCCGGCTCGTCGGCGGATCCGGCCCTGTACCAGACCATGTGAACCACGACAGGCGCGCGATGATCCTCGATCACCACGACCTGCATGCCATTGTCCAGGGTGAATGTGGTCGCCTTGTCGGCATATGCCGGGGCCGAAAAAAGGGCCACAAGCGCAACGCAAAGCCCGACAAGACGCAACATCAACGACACCTCCGCCAAATCTCGGGTTTAACCTACGCTTAACCTCAGGTCGTTCAACCCCGCATACGCGGTCGTGAACAGCCGTCAGGGGGCGGGCGGTGGCGCGCCAACGGTGCGGATTCCGGCGGCACGCCAGCGATCCCATTCGGCGCGCTGATCCAGCGACTGCTTGCGATAGGCCGAATAATAAACCGATGTGCCGAACAGCCGTTCCAGAAGCCGGCCATGATTCTGCTGGCGATATCGCTGATCCTCGGCGGCCAGCGTCTGGCGGATATCAGCGCTGATGCCGAACCGGGTTGCCTGCGCCATCAGCGCAGGATCCCCGCCGGCGCCCACCCGCCCCGGCCTGCCACCCAGCGCAACAACGATATCCGTTTCAGGGTTCGGATCGGTGCGGTTGGTGCCGCCTGGTGTCGGCGGCGGCAAGGCTGCGACGTCTTGCGGCATTTCCAGCGGTTTGGTCGGCAGGATGGCGAATTCGTCGGGCGTGTTGCCACGGCGCAGGTTCATCAGCCCGCGGTCGCTGCCGCCACAGCCTGCCAGCACCAGACCGGACATCAGCCCGATCACGACTATTTTGCGTGCTGAACGCATGCTTGCACTCCTTCGCCCTTGCCGGGCCTGTTTAACCCAAGCGCCGCGATACGTCACGGGGTCTTGTCGCGCCCCGAGAACAGCACCACCCCCGCCGCCCCCGCAAAGATCGCCACATCGGCGATATTGAACGAAAACGGATTGGTGATGCCGCAACAGGACATGTTCAGAAAATCGGCGACCGCCCCCAGCAAGGCTCGGTCGATCGCGTTGCCCAATGCGCCCCCGGCCAGAATCCCCGCCGATATCATCACCACGGGCCGGTGCTGCCCCCGCGCCGCCCAGATGGTCAGCCCGGCCACGATCAAGACGGCAATACCCGCCAGCACCCACCGCATGATATCGGCATCATGCGAAAACAGGCCGAAATTGACACCCCTGTTCCACGCCATGCGGAAATTCAGGAAGGGCGGGATCACGTCCAGCGCCAGCCGCTGATGCAGGTTCAACCCGAACACGACCACATATTTGCTGATCTGATCAACCAGCAACGTCAGAACGGCGGCGATGACGAAACGGCGCATGCGGACCTCAGTGCCGGAAATGGCGCATGCCGGTGAACACCATCGCAAGACCGGCCTCGTCGGCGGCTGCAATGACCTCGGCATCGCGCACCGATCCGCCGGGCTGAATAACGGCGGTGGCCCCGGCCTCGGCTGCGGTCAGCAATCCATCGGCGAAGGGAAAGAATGCATCCGACGCCACGACACAGCCCCGGGTCAGCGGTTCGGCCAGGCCAAGCGCATCGGCCATGTCCTGGGCCTTGCGCGCGGCGATACGGGTGCTGTCGACGCGGCTCATCTGTCCCGCGCCCACGCCGACGGTGGCGCCATCCTTGACATAGACGATCGCGTTCGACTTCACGTGCTTGGCCACCTTCCAGGCAAACAGAAGGTCATCCAGTTCTGCCTGCGTCGGGCTGCGCTTGGTGACGACTTGAAGATCGGCGGGCAGCACCGCACCATTGTCCTTGTCCTGCACCAGAAACCCGCCGGCGACCTGACGAAAGGTCAGGATCGGCGCGACCGGATCGGGCAGGCCGTCGGTGGTCAGCAGGCGCAGGTTCTTCTTGGACGTAAATACGGCCTTGGCCGCGTCATCGGCCCCCGGTGCAATCACCACTTCGGTAAAGATGCCGGCGATCTCCTCGGCCGTGGCGGCGTCCAGCGGCTGGTTCAGGGCGATGATCCCGCCAAAGGCCGAAGTCTGATCGCACTGAAATGCGCGCTGATAGGCCTCTTTCAGGGTCTTGCCGGTGGCCACGCCGCAGGGATTGGCATGTTTGATGATCGCGCAGGCCGGGCCCTTGCCCGCAAATTCGGCGACCAGTTCAAACGCCGCATCAGTGTCGTTGATGTTGTTATAGGACAGCTGCTTGCCCTGCCATTGTCTGGCGGTGGCGACGCCGGGGCGCGCTGATCCATCGGTGTAAAAGGCGGCACACTGATGCGGGTTCTCGCCATAACGCAGGCTTTGCGCCAACGTGCCGGCAAAGGAGCGGCGGCGGGGGGTCGTCTCGCCGATGGCGGCCGCCATCCATGTGGACACTGCCGCATCATAGGCCGCCGTACGGGCATAAGCGATCTGTGCCTGTCGCTTGCGCCAGGCCAGGCTGGTGCGGTCGTCATTGGCATCAAGTTCCGCCAGCAGCGGATGATAATCCGCGACATCAACGATGACGGTGACAAATTCATGGTTCTTCGCCGCCGCCCGGATCATCGCTGGGCCGCCGATGTCGATATTTTCGATGCAATCGGCATAATCGCCGCCCTTTGCGACGGTTTCCTCGAACGGATAAAGGTTGACCACCAGCAGGTCGATCTCGGGGATCTTGTGCGCCTGCATCGCCGCCAGATGTTCCTGATCGTTGCGCAGCGCCAGCAACCCGCCATGCACTGCCGGATGCAGGGTCTTGACCCGGCCATCCATCATTTCCGGAAAGCCGGTGACATCGGCCACGTCACGCACGCTCAGCCCGGCTTCGCGCAGGGCCTTGGCGGTGCCGCCGGTTGACAACAGCTCGATCCCCCGCGCGTTCAGCGCGCGGGCGAATTCAACCAGCCCGGTCTTGTCGGAAACGGAGATCAGCGCGCGGCGGATGGGCACGAGGTCGGTCATTAGGCAATCCTGCTTTGGTTCAGTCACTGCCGGGGGTGTCGTCATCCTGCACCAGATCCCGGACGCCCTGCGGTGTATCCTGTGCCTTGGCCAGCGTCCAGTTGATCTGCGCCGCATAATCCAGAACCCGCGCCGACAGCACGATCTGCCGCGCCGCCCGCGGCTTCAACCGGCCCGATTCAAGGTAAACGCTAGGTTCCAGGCGCAATTCGGCATGGCCGTCATGGCGAAACACCCAGATCTCGCCGCTGCGCAGGGCCAGCGATATCGCGCTGCCCCCCATGTCAATCGCTGCATCCACATCGGGGTGCAGATGAAACCGCAGCGAATAGGGGATGCCGGCCAGCCTTGCCCGGTCCATCGCGGCGTCAAAGGCCTGGCGCTGGGGGGCGGTAAAGGCGCCCAGCGTGTCTTCGCCCACAAGCGATCTGCCATCGGCGGACAGGTCCAGCCTGCGGGCATGCACCAGCCCATGTGTCACAGCATAGCCGTTGTGCCAGGCGGTAAGGCTTTGCCCGCCAGGACCGGCACTATGCTCTAGCCCGACATCGTCAGGGATTTCAACAAGTGTTTCCTGCCCCACACCGCCCAGCCGCGATGACGAATAGCCATCGATTGACAGGGTCGAATGCGATTGCGTCGCCCGCCCGGCCCGGCGCCAATCCGCGCCGAAACTTGCACCTGAACCGCAACTGACAATGACCGGCCGCCGCCCCGAAGTCAGTTCAAACGCCAGGGTAGAGGCATGCGCCGCCACCGAAGCCGCCCCCGAAGGCGGGGCGCTGGCATCAACGATCACGCTGCTGCGCCCGTCCGACAGCCGGGCATAGCCCATGGCCAGCCCCGCGCGGCCGCCACCGCGCACACCAGAACTGGCCAGGGCCTGATCCAGCCTGCCTTCAGCCCCGCGCCCCCCGCCGTGAAAGCGCGCCAGTCCGCCATCGGAATGGCGCAGGGTGCGCAAGGTCGGAGCGATGCGTTCAATCGCGCCGACAATATCCGCGGGGGTCATCCGGCCGGCCCCCGACAGCGCGGCGGCGGCCCAGTTGAGCAGGGTGAATACTTCCAGCAATTCTTCTGGATTTCGGGTCGGGATGCCGCCCTGATCGTCGATCTGTCGGCGGCAGTCGCGGGCCAGCGCCTTGGCGGCCGGGGCCACATGCCGTTCCATCCCTGTCAGCGACAGCCCGGCATAGATCAGCCCGGTCAGCGCCTCGATGCGCGGCAGGCCGGGGGCGGCGCTGCGCCAGCGGCGCGACAAGAAATTGGTCTGCTGCGCCAGTGACCGGAAATACGCCTGCGAGGCCTGTTTCTGCTGCCCGTTCAGCAACAGGATCGCGTGATTGATCCAACGGATCAGCCGCCGTCCGGTCAGGTTCGGCGTCCAGCCCGGCCCGCGTCCGCGCCCGAAATGGGCAATCCATGCCATCGTCCAGCCTTGCGCATGTATCCGCGCCGCGCCATCCCCGACCGCAGCCAGATCATCCAGCCAGGTAAACCCGTGCAATGCCTGTTCGAAGGCGACCGATGGCATGGAAAGATCCCAGATATCTGTTCCGCTGGCCTCGACCAGCGCACCCGCAAACAGGAAATTTCCGCCGATCAACTGCCGGCCACGGGCGAATGAACCGATAGAGCGCGGCTCCGGTTGCGATGTAAACGCGGTGGCCGGACGCGCCAGGGTGCTCAGACGCGCATGCAAGATGTTCATCCAGCCGCTCTGCCCGGAGATCAGGGTTTCAAAAGGCGAACGGGCTGACATGGAAAAGGTTCTGCTCTTGTGGCGGGTGATCCTGCTCTTGGGCAACCATAACTCTCGACCCTGGAACTGTCACCGTGCAATACAAGCCCTCAGGCGGGTTTCCGCAGCATTGCAATATAGAATCCGTCCATGCCGCCGCGCCCGGACCAGAAATCGGGGCGCAGCCGCAAACCGCCAAGCGGATCGTGCCACGCGGGTTCGATCCAGGGCGCTGTGGCGGGTTCAACCGCCAGTCCCGGATGCCGTAATATGGCGGCCTGAACTTGCGCCTCGCCTTCTTCGGGCAACAGCGAGCAGGTGCAGAATACCAGCCGCCCGCCAGGTTTCAGCAACGCCAACGCCTTGTCGATCATCCCGGCCTGCAGGGCGAAAAGCGGCTTGATCTCGGCCGATGACCTTGCGAAAGGCAGATCGGGATGGCGGCGGATGGTGCCGGTCGCCGAACAGGGGGCATCCAGCAACACGGCATCAAACGGTGCATCCGGTTGCCAGGTCAGTGCATCGCCGATGACCAGCCGCGCCGAAAGATCGGTGCGCGCAAGGTTTTCCTCCAACCGGGCACTGCGCCGCGCCGACAGATCCAGCGCGGTGACATCTGCCCCCGCCGCCGCCAGTTGCATGGTCTTGCCGCCCGGCGCAGCGCATAGGTCCAGCACCCGTTCGCCCGGCAATGCCGCCAACAGCCGCGCCGGAATCGCGGCGGCGGCATCCTGAACCCACCACGCACCTTGGTCATAACCCGGCAGGGCCGATACCTGCACCGATCCGGTGATGCGAACGCTGCCGGTCGGCAGAACCATACCGCCCACCGCCCCCGCCAATGCGGCTGCGTCGCCATCTTTCGGGGTCAGATCCAGCGGGGCGCCCTTGGCATGGGCGGCCTCGATCGCCAGAACACCGGCGCGGCCATAGCGGCTTTCCAGTCGGCCACGCAACCATCCCGGCAGGCGCTGGGGCGGCAGGGCGGCCCAGGTCTCGGGTGGCGTTTCCGCCAGTTTGCGCAGGACGGCATTGGCCAGGCCGGTCGCATGCTGGGTTTTCTGCGCGCTGCGCAGAATGGCAACCGCGGCATTGACAACGCCATGCGGGGGCGCACCATCTTCCAGCATTTCGACCACCGCCAGCCGCAACACGTTGCGCACCGGCAGCGGTGGCGGGCGGCGCAACAAGGGGGTCAACAGGGCATCGGCACGCCCCATATGGCGCAGGCAGGACAGGGCCAGCCGTTGCGCACGGGCCCGTGCAGAAGGTTCCAACGCCACGAGCGGGCCGTCGTCACCTGTCAGATCGCCCATCTGACGATGGTCCTGAACCACCAGTGTCAGCAATTGCGCCGCAGCCCCCCGCGCCGGATCGAAACCCTCTGCCATCTGTCTTTTGTCCTTCCGACCTTGCCGCCCGCCGCACTGGCCGTATATCAAGGGCCATCGCCCCACAAGCAGGCAGACCAATGACCGACAAGCCCCATGACGACCTTCCACCCGCCGCCCGCCGCGCCCTGGCCGAGGCCGAGGAGCGGCGCAGGGCTGCTGCCAAGCTGACCCTTCCCAAGGAGCTTGGCGGGCGCGACGGACCTGAACCCGTGCGGTTCGGCGATTGGGAACGCAAGGGCATCGCGGTGGATTTCTGATCCGTCCTGTTTGCACTTTGCGTGGTGACAACGGGTATTTTTGCCAAGAATAAACCTGCATCTCATTGGTGCAAATACTCGCGCCGCAGGCAGCGGAGCCGCCTATGCAGCGACCTTCTGGCCTGGCGCGACATGCGCGCCTCGTATGAATTGCTCCAACTCAAATCCAGGGCTTCAGGGCGCGCGCAGTGCCAAGGGATGGGTGTCCTGGGGGGCTGGTCCGATAAGGCCGGGCAAACATTCGTATGTCAGGGCTGAACGGGCTCCGGCTCCATGCGGTTGACCTGTATTTCCTGTGCGATCATTGCGGCCCAATCGCCGACGATCGGGATGAAGTTGATCTGCGCCAGAAAATATGCGGCCACAGATACCAGGATCGTCGCGCCCACGACGGTGCCCAGCCCCACGGCCAGGCCACGCATGAAATTATACCCCATCATCCGCCACAGCGAATTCTGTACCCGCAAGAAACGGTGACCGTTGAGAAGCTCGACCTGGCGGCGCAAGGCCGCCAGTTCGGATTGCAAGGCATGGTCGGGGTCAGGCGGGGGTGTCACACGGTTACCTTTTCATATTGTTTGTATTCAACCTAGTCTTCTGTCCCCGTAACGCCAAGGGCCGCTCAGGCGGCCAGACCCATCTGTGTCGCAACGGTGCTTTGTGCGACCAGCGCAATGCGCGTCAGATCCAGCCCGCTGGTTCCGCTGATTTCAGCCAGAGGCAATCCGTCCATCAGCAGCACTATGCCGTCGGAATCCTGAGCCGATGGTTCCCATGACAGCAGGGGGTCGGGATGCACCGCGTCATCATACATGACGACCAGCGCATCTTCATCCGGGTCGAAATCGGCGATTCTGGACGGGCCCTGATCAATCCAGTCACCCAGGGTAAAGCTGTCGGCGCCCTCGCCGCCGCTTGCGAAGTCGCCCGTGCCCAATATCAGGATATCGTCACCGGTATCGCCATTCAGGTAATCGCCGTCGCCGTCGTCGGCAAATCCGTCCTCGTGCGGATTGACGCCCATGATCGTATCATTGCCCTGATTGCCATTCAGGATATCGGCACCGTCATTCCCGATGAGAACATCATCGCCCAGCCCACCGGCCAGCGCATCGTTGCCCGTGCCGCCTGACAGCCAGTCGGCACCATCCCCGCCAATCAGCCGGTCATCACCGGCGCCGCCGTCAAGGACATCATCACCGTCCTGGCCCAGCAGGGTATCGTCGCCTGCGCCGCCATGCAGTGTGTCATCGCCATAATCGCCGCGCAGATCGTCGGTACCATCCCCGCCCGACAGCCGGTCGTCGCCCGATGCGCCATCCAGCAGATCGTTCCCCGCGCCACCGATGATCGTATCGTTGCCCTGATCGCCATAGGCAACGTCATCCCCGGCGAAAGCCAGTATCGAATCCGCGCCCGGGCCGCCGCCAAGCGTGTCGTTGTCTTCGGTTCCCTCGATCTGATCGGTGTCTTCATCGTCGTTCTGATCTTCGGTCAGCTGGGGTTCTGCGACCAGGGCCGCAGACATCCCGACAACCAGAAGACCCAGCAAACTTGCCAAGCCCAGCATCACCATTACCCCGCTTCAACCGCACATCGGGCCAAGGGACCGAATGTGCACCACCATGGCCAGAATAGAGGGCTGGAGAAATTTAACCTATTGAAAAATATACAAATAGTTAACGGTCGGTTAATGGCGTCGTTATCGCCAGGGTTCGGGCTGACGTGTATAGGCGATATAAAGCGGATGGCTTGGATGCCCGGCCTGTGTCAACCCCAGGTGGAACAGCGGCAGGCCAGTATCACGCAGCATTGCGGCCACGGCCGGGCCACGATCCAGATGCGCGCCATGCGTGCCCCAGGCGCAGATAATCTGATCGGCCCAGGGGGCGCTTTCCAGTATTGCCGCGTCGTTTCCCGGGCCGACAGGATCGGCCGCCGCGCGCATCTTTTTGGGATCTGTATCGCGCCAGGCAAAGATATTGGTCACGCGAAACGCGCCGAAACCCAGCGCCCGGGCGCGGCGCTCGCAGCGTTCGACCGTCGGGTCGTTCTGGAGCTCGGTCGCGGTCGAGGGGTTCAGCATCACGAACAGCGCCTTTGCGCCGGCCGGATCCCATATGCGGGTCAGTGTATAGCGATACCTTTCGCAATCGGAATAGACGGCGGTCGAGGCGGCATCGCCTTTCAGATGGGTGCGGGTAATCATGACCCGGTTCTGACCCGAGACGCTGGGGCGCGCAAGGGCCGGGTGTTTCAACAGACCGGCAGGGGGTCAGATATTGAAGACCCGGCGGGGATGCAGTTCACCCGCCTTGTATATCCCGACCGCAACCGCCTGCCCGTTCAGCGAGGCCCAGGCCTCGTCGCCATATTCTGCGTCCGAGGTCAGAACCATGCCGGGATTGCCATTGCGCATCCGCGCTGCGCCTTCGGCGGTGCAGTGCAGTTCGGGCAGGTCGACCAGGCCCTGTTCCAGGGGCAGCAACAGCACGTCCAGATCCGGGCTGTGGGCCAGGGCTTCGACCTGATCCAGCGTCACGCCGTCTTCGGCGTCAAACGGTCCTGACCACAGGCGGCGCAATGCGCGCACATGGGCGTGACAGCCCAGCGCCTCGCCCAGATCGCGGGCGATGGCGCGCACATAGCCACCCTTGCCGCAGACCATATCCAGCACCACGTGATCGACATCGGATCGTTCGACGAATTCAAGGCTTTCCACGTAAAGCGGCCGCGCCGCGATGTCGAAATCCTCGTCGTCGCGTGCCAGTTTATAGGCGCGTTCGCCGTCGATCTTGACGGCGGAAAACTTGGGCGGCACCTGCATGATGTCGCCGGTAAAGCGGGGCAGTGCCGCCCTGATCTGGTCATCCGTGGGCCGGGTGTCGTTTTGGGCGGTCACTTC
>NZ_JBSRVX010000019.1:0-22660 GCF_055134745.1 Actibacterium sp. | reverse complement strand
AAATCGCGGATAAGGCATCATGACCGACGCGCTGCCCATTGACGACGCCCTGCCCGACCTGCTGATCGCCCTGCGGGGTGCTGGGCGCGCCGTGTTGCAGGCCCCGCCCGGTGCCGGCAAGACGACGCGGGTGCCGCTGGCGATGTTGCCGCAGATCACGGGGCGGATCGTGATGCTGGAACCGCGCCGTCTGGCGGCGCGCGCCGCCGCCGAGCGGATGGCCGAAACGCTGGGTCAGGCCGTGGGCGAGACCGTCGGCTATCGCATCCGGGGCGAGGCCAAGGTCGGACCCGGCACAAGGATCGAAGTGGTGACCGAAGGCATCCTGACCCGGATGATCCAGTCCGACCCGTCGCTGGAGGGCATCGGCGCGGTGATCTTTGACGAATTTCACGAACGATCCCTGAATGCCGATCTGGGGCTGGCGCTGTGCTGGGAGGCCCGCCAGGCCCTGCGCCCCGATCTGGTGCTGCTGGTGATGTCGGCCACGCTGGACGCCGCCCCGGTGGCGGAATTGCTGGACGCGGCCCCGCTGATCACCGCGACCGGGCGGGCCTTCGGCGTCGAAACGTGCTGGCTGGACCGGCCGCTGGGGCGCGCCGCGCGGTTCGACGCCGCGATGGCGGCGCTGATCGAACAGGCGGTGTCGGAAACCACGGGCGGCGTGCTGGCCTTTCTGCCGGGCGAGGGCGAGATCCGGCGCGTGCAGTCGCTGCTGGCCGGGCGGTTGCCGCCCGAGTGCCATCTGCGCCCGCTTTACGGTGCCCTGCCCTTTGCCGATCAGCGCGCCGCCATTGCCCCCGCGCCCACCGGCCGCAAGATCGTGCTGGCCACATCCATCGCCGAAACATCGCTGACCATTCAGGACGTGCGGGTGGTGGTCGATGGCGGGCGGGCGCGGCGGGCGCGCTTCGATCCGGGATCGGGCCTATCGCGGCTGGTGACCGAGCGCGTGACGAAGGCCGAGGCCGAACAGCGGCGCGGGCGCGCGGGCCGCGTGGCCGAAGGCGTCTGCTACCGGCTGTGGAGCCGGGGCGAAGAGGGCGGGCTGGCCGCCTTTCCCCCGCCCGAGGTCGCATCCGCCGATCTGACCGGGCTGGCGCTGGAACTGGCGCTGTGGGGGTCCGGCGACGGGCTGGGTTTTCTGACCCCGCCCCCCGCACCGGCATTGGCCGAGGCGCGGGCGCTGCTGGATCAGCTGGGCGCGCTGGCCGGCGGCCGGATCACCGATCACGGGCGGGCGCTGGCCGCGCTGCCGCTGCATCCGCGCCTGGGACATATGCTGTTGCGCGCGGGCAAGGGTGCCGCCACGCTGGCCGCCCTGCTGGCGGAACGCGATCCGCTGCGCGGCGCGCCCGCCGATCTGGCGCTGCGGTTGCAGGCGCTGCATGATCCGCGCGGCTTTGCGCAACGCCATCCCCAGGCGCCCGACCGGGGCACGGTCGAGCGTATCGGGTCCGAGGCAAGACGCCTGATGCGGATGGCCCCCGCGGATCAGGGTCTGTCAGCCGGTCAGATGGCCGCGCTGGCCTATCCCGACCGGATCGGGCTGCGCCGGGCGGGCGAGGCACCCCGCTATGTGCTGTCGGGCGGCAAGGGCGCGGTGATGGGGGACGCCGATCCGATGGCGCATGACCGGCTGATCGTGGCGCTGGAACTGGACGGCGATCCGCGCGAGGCGAAGGTGCGGCTGGCCGCCACCCTGTCCGAGGCCGATCTGCGCGCGCTTTACGCGGGTCGGATCGTCTGGCGCGATCATGTTGCATGGTCCCGCCGCGACCGCCGCGTGATCGCGCGCCAGCAGGAATGCTTCGAAGCATTGGTGCTGGCGGACCGCATCTGGAAGGACGCGCCCCCCGAAACGGTGGCCCGCGCGATGCTGGAAGGGGTGCGCGATCTGGGCCTGCCCTGGTCGGATGCCGCCCGCCGGTTTCAGGCGCGGGTCGAATTGTTGCGGGCCGAAGGCGCCGATCTGCCGGATTATTCCGATGACGGGCTGATGGCGCGAGCCGAAGACTGGCTGTTGCCGCATCTGAGCGGGGTCCGGTCGGCGGATGATCTGAAGCGGCTGGATCTGGCGGCGGCGCTGCGCGCGGGGCTGAACTGGGATCAACAGCAACTGGTCGACCGGCTGGCCCCGTCGCATTTCACCACGCCGCTTGGCAACCGGGTTGCCATTGATTATTCCGGGGGCGCGCCGGGGATCGAGCTGCGGTTGCAGGAGCTGTTCGGGGTCACCGAACACCCGACCATCGGCCCGAAACGCCTGCCGCTGCGCATCACGCTGCTGTCGCCCGCCCGCCGGCCGGTGCAGGTGACGATGGACCTGCCGGGGTTCTGGGCCACATCCTATGCCGATGTGCGCAAGGATATGCGCGGGCAGTATCCGCGCCATCCCTGGCCCGAAGACCCGACACAGGAAAAGCCGACATTGAAAGCAAAACCAAGGGCTTGATCGGTATTCTTACAGCGTCACGCCGCGCCGCCCGGCCAGATCGGTGAAATACTGCCACGCGACCCGGCCCGAGCGCGCGCCGCGCGTGGCCTGCCATTCGATCGCCTCGGCCCGCAGGGTGGCATCGTCGATGGCCACGCCGTAAGCCGCGCAATAGCCGCGGATCATGGCAAGGTATTCATCCTGCGAACAGGGATGAAAGCCCAGCCACAGCCCGAACCTGTCGGACAGGGATACTTTTTCCTCGACCGCTTCGGCGGGGTTGATGGCGCTGGAACGCTCGTTTTCGATCATGTCGCGGGGCATCAGATGGCGTCGGTTCGACGTGGCATAGAATATCACGTTTTCCGGCCGCCCTTCCAGCCCGCCATCCAGCACCGCCTTGAGCGACTTGTAATGCTGATCGTCATGGCTGAACGACAGATCGTCGCAAAACAGCAAGAACCGTGCATCGGCTGCGCGCAGAAGGGACAGCAGCCGGGTGATGCTGGGCAGGTCTTCGCGCTGCATTTCGACGATCTTCAGATCATGATCGCACGCCCGCACCGCGGCATGCACGGCCTTGACCAGCGATGATTTTCCCATCCCGCGCGCACCCCACAGCAGCGCGTTATTGGCCGGCAGCCCGCGCGCGAATTGCAGCGTGTTTTCCAGCAGGATATCGCGCGCCCGGTCTATCCCCACCAGCAGCGGCAGATCGACCCGGCTGACCTGTTTCACCGGCGCCAGAATGTCGGGGCCCACGTGCCACACAAAGGCATTATCCTGGACAAAATCCGGGGCATGGGCGGGGGGCGGGCTGATCCGGTCCAGCGCATCGGCGATGCGGCGCAGGGCGTCGTCGTCACTCATGCGGGGTCTTCTTCGTCCTCGTCCCACAGGCCTTCGGCGCGCAGGCGGGCCTCGCGCTGTTTTTCAACCCGCGCGACCAGCAGGATCGACACTTCATACAATCCGTAAACCACCACGAACAGGATCACCTGCGACACCACGTCGGGCGGCGTGGCAATGGCGGCCAGAATCAGGATACCGACCACCGCATATTTGCGCACAGCGCCCAGCCCCTTGGCGGAAACAAGCCCCGCCTTGCCCAGCAGGGTCAACAACACCGGCAGTTGGAAACACAGCCCGAAGGCCACGATGAACTTGATCGTCAGGCCCAGATATTCCTGAACCGAACCCATGAACATGATCGCGGATGTTTCCGCCTTGCCATCGCCGGTCAGCGTTCCGGGCTGCTGGAATCCCAGAAAGAAATCGAACGCCATCGGCGTGATGACGAAATAGGCGAATGCGGCGCCCAGGAAGAACATGAAGGGTGATGCGATCAGAAACGGCAGGAAGGCACCCTTTTCCGATCTGTACAGCCCCGGCGCCACGAACCGCCACATCTGATAGCTGATGACCGGAAATGACAGCGCCAGCCCCCCCAGCAGAGAAATCGAAATGGCGACAAAGAACCCTTCCTGCAACTTGATCAGAACCAGTCCGCAATCGGGCTGACCGTGATTGGCCAATGCGGTGCACAAGGGCCGCGTCAGAAAGTTGAAAATCGGGTTCCAGACCATGAAGCAGATCACCATCGCGATCACGAAGGCAATCGCGGCACGGATCAGCCGGGTGCGCAATTCGGCCAGATGCTCGATCAGCGGCGCGCTGGAATCAGCAAGTTCGTCCGGGTCACTCATGTATCGGTCTTCCCAGCGGGTTTCGCGCGGCCGGATGTCGTCGCCCTCTTGCGTGGCGCGGCCTTTTTGGCAGCCCCGCCATCCGCCGGTGAATCAGCCTTGGCGGCGGGTTTTCGGGCCGCCGGTTTTCGGGCCGCTGTCTTTTTGACTGGCGTTTTTCCGCCCTTTGCCGGGGGGGGCTCGGCCGTATCGGCGGCCTCTTGCGCGGCAATGCGGGCGCTGGCGCGGGCGGCGGCAGAGTCGTGGATTTTTCGGGCGATTTCAGCGCGTTCTTCGCTCAGTGGTTCGGGCGGCGTCTTTGCTGGAGTTGGTGTGATCTTGGGGTCCCATTTTTCAAAGCGGTCGGCCGCGTTCTTGACCGCATCCAGCCCGAATGCCTTGGGGTTGGCGATGTCTTTCAGGCCCTTGGTGGCCTCGTTCACGCCAGACTGTTCGGCCGCTTCGTTCATCGCGCGCTGGAAATCGCGCGCCATGGCCCGGGCCTTGCCGGTAAACCGGCCCAAAGTGCGGAACATTTCAGGCAGGTCCTTGGGGCCGACCACAATCAGCGCAACCACCCCGATGAGCAGAAGCTCGCTCCAACCAAGATCAAACATGTCCGATGCACCCTGTGCCGGGAAACAAGGGAATTACACCTTGTCCTTGGTCGTGTTGGCATCCGGCGTGACGTCGCGGGCGCTTTCGATCCCGGCATCCGCCTCTTCGTTGCCTTCCTTGACGCCCTTCTTGAACGAGGTAATGCCCTTGCCAACCTCACCCATCAGCGTGGAAATCTTGCCGCGCCCGAAAAGCACCAGCACGACAACGGCAATAAGAAGAAGGCCGGGAAGGCCGATATTGTTCAGCATGGTCGTCTCCCACCGGGGCCACATGGCGCGGCCCCTTTTGCAAATCGTTTTCCATATTTATTGGCTCTGCGCCCCAGTTCAAAGCCCCATTCCGCAACTTAGGCACAAATCGGAACATTTTTCGTGCCAAACGCCCGAACAAGTTGCAGCCGGGGGCTTTTCATTATTGAGCGCGCTGTTATATTCAATATTAAGAATGTGAATGTTCGGCAAAGGATTGGCATATGCATACGGAAAATATCAACGGAAAAACCCTTGAACATTGGGATGTTAACGACCTGGAGGCGGCGCTGAAGGCCCATAGCGTGGTTCTGATCGACGTGCGCACGCCGCAGGAATACATGTTCGAACATATCCACGGCGCATTGCTGGCCCCGATGGCCGGGTTTGATCCGGACTGCATGCCACCCCAGGGCGACCGCCAAATCGTGCTGCATTGCGGCTCCGGCATGCGGTCGCGAAAGGTGGCCGAGGCCTATCTGGCCGCCGGACATGACCGTATCGCGCATCTGGACGGCGGATTCGCCGCCTGGAAAACCGCCGCCAAGCCCTATACCAGCACCGATCCGGCCACCGGCGCATTGCGACGCATGGGCGGCTAGAACGGAAAGACGAAACAACGGTCGCGGCGGATCATCAGCCACATCGGCAAACCGGGTTTTGGCAGGAATACGCCGGGCACGGTAGCTTTCAGGATGGACCCGTCGAAATCCATCCTGAATTCGACCAGGCTTTCGGCCCCCATGAACCGCGCGCGTTCCACCACGGCGCGCGCGGGCACCCCGTTTTCGGGCGTCGGCGCGGGGCCGGTTCCGTTACGGTCGAATTCGATTTTCAGATGCTGGGGGCGGATGATGATTTCGACCTGCGTGCCATCGGCAATCGCGGGGGTCATGAACTGGCCAAAGGCCGTTTCTGTGAAAAATCCCTGAACCTTTCCCGTTATCACATTGATATCGGAAAAGAATCCGGCTGCGGCCCGGTCAACCGGCGCGTTATAGATATTATAGGGCGCGCCCTGCTGCACGATCTTGCCATCGCGCATCAGGGCAATTTCGTCGGCCATGCGCATTGCTTCTTCGGGCTCATGCGTGACCAGCAGAACGGCCGCGCCTTCCTCTTTGAGCACGGCAAGGGTCTGGTCGCGGATATCGTCGCGCAGCCGGTTGTCCAGCCCTGAAAAGGGCTCGTCCATCAACATGGTTCCCGGCCGCGGCGCCAGGGCGCGGGCAAGCGCCACGCGCTGTTGCTCACCACCCGACAGCCCATGCGGATAGTCGTCGATGAACCGCCGCAACCCGACCCGGCCCAGCAGATCCTCGACCCGGGCGCGGCGGGCCTCTTTGGGGCCGGTCAGGCCGAACGCCACGTTCTGGCCCACCGTCAGATGCGGAAACAGCGCAAAATCCTGAAACATCAGGCCGACCTGACGCCCCTCGGGCGGCACCGAAACCTCTGGCCCGCTGACCACCCGGCCATCAATACGAATTTCGCCCTCGTCCTGCCGGTCTACACCGGCGATCAGGCGCAGCGTGGTCGATTTGCCGCAGCCCGACGGACCCAGCAGGCATGTGACCTGACCGGGGAAGATTTGCAGCGACACATCATCCACCACCGCCCGCCCCCCGAAACGGCGGGTCAGGTTGCTGATTTCCAGCCTGGGTGCGGCGCTGCCTGTCAAAACCTCTTCCCCTTTCCCGACTGAATAGATCGGGATTGGTTTCCGATAGCAAGCCACGCGCGCTGCGGCAAGCCCCATTCAAAATTGAAGACCGCGCCGCAAACACCCGGTTTTATTGACCTGTTGCCATATAAACGCTATATTTACCGGGTTGTATATTGTTGTGATCGCGTCTGGCATGGGGGTCAGGCAGACGCGCAATTTTATTTGATTTCGATCGGAGCCGCCGCAATGAACCAGCCCGCCCGCCCCGACATCGCCCCCAGCTATTCCGCCCATGTCTTCGCGGCCGCTGATCTGACAGTCGACTCTGGGGTCAACGCCGGTGACGGCCTGACGCCCCTGGCCGAACTGTGCCTGGGTGACAGCTATATGCTGACCCAGGGCGCGCGTGCCATGGAACTGGCGATCCGCGACCGGCGCGCGATGCGGCTGGGCAATGACCGGTTCATGCAATCGGGCGGGCGCGCCAAGAAGGTGGCGGCCGGGTCTGAAATCGGCGCGCCGGGCGATCTGCTGACACTGGACGGACGGCTGACGCTGCTTGCGCCCGGCGGCGAAAAGGTCGATCTGCTGCTGATCGCGCTGCATCATTCGGGCGGCGGCGCGCCACTGCTGTATTTCCTGCCTCTGGCGCCGATCATGCCCAAGGTGCCCCATACGCTTGTGGCGATGACGGACGATCCCGGCGATGTGCGCCTGACAGATATCACACCCGTCGCCTTCAGCCGCGGCACGGCGATCATGCTGGCCGATGGCAGCCAGCGCCCGGTCGAGGCCCTGCGCCCCGGCGACATGCTGCTGACGCGCGACCATGGCGCGCAACCCTTGCGCTGGATCGGCAGCCGGATCGTGCGCGCCATCGGGCCCTTTGCGCCGGTGGTCATCTGCAAGGGCGCGCTGGCAAATGACCGCGACCTGATCGTCAGCCAGCACCAGCGGCTGTTCATCTATCAGCGCGGTCCCGACCGGCTGACCGATCAGGCCGAACTGCTGCTGAAGGCCCGCGACCTGATCGACGACGACATGGTGTTCATCCGGGCCGGCGGCGTGGTGGAATATTTCCATCTGGTGCTGGACCAGCACGAGATCATCTATGCCGAATGCACCCCCACCGAAAGCCTGCTGATCAACGAACGCTCCCTGGGGCGCCTTCCCGAAGAGATGGCCCGCGACGTGGCCGCCCATCTGCGCGGGCTGTCACAGCCGCCTCATGTCGGGGCCGAGGCCGACAAGGCGCTGTTGTCACGCATACCCGCCGCCGATCTTCGCCGCGCAGCCCGCCCGGGCTGAACTGCGCATGAAGACCCCACGACAGATTGCCGCCTGATGGCGTCGGGCCGCGGTGCCGTCATGCCCGCAACGCCTGTATACCCCTGCCCATTCTCAGCGGTCTGATTGAAAACGGCCAGAATCTGCCCGGACCGAAAAACCAGCCTGGGTAAATCTTGGCGGGTTGCGCCATCGGTTCCGGGCAGACTGACCAATGATCTTATCCGCGACCTTCGGCACGATCTTCTTGTGGGGCGATAAGGCGATTGCAGCAGCCCCAGAGGCGGCATATATCCGCGCCCATGCTGGACATACCCTCAAACCGCCCCGCCCTGCCGCCCGAGATTGCCCGACGGCGCACCTTTGCCATCATCAGCCACCCTGATGCGGGCAAGACCACGCTGACCGAGAAATTTCTGCTGTTCGGCGGTGCGATCCAGATGGCCGGACAGGTCCGCGCCAAGGGCGAGGCGCGGCGCACCCGGTCCGATTTCATGCAGATGGAAAAGGATCGCGGCATTTCGGTCTCGGCCTCGGCGATGTCGTTCGACTATGGCCATTTCCGGTTCAATCTGGTCGATACCCCCGGCCACAGTGATTTTTCCGAAGACACCTATCGCACGCTGACCGCCGTGGATGCCGCGGTGATGGTGATCGACGGCGCCAAGGGCGTGGAGAGCCAGACCCGCAAATTGTTCGAGGTCTGCCGGCTGCGCGATCTGCCGATCCTGACATTCTGTAACAAGATGGACCGCGAAAGCCGCGACACGTTCGAGATCATCGACGAGATCCAGGAAAACCTGGCCATCGACGTGACCCCGGCAAGCTGGCCGATCGGCACGGGCCGCGATTTCATCGGCTGTTATGACATCCTGCGCGACCGGCTGGAACTGATGGACCGGGCTGATCGCAACCGGGTTGCCGAAAGCATCAAGATCGAAGGTCTGGACGATCCCAAACTGGCCCAGCACGTGCCCGCCGCCCTGCTGGAAAAGCTGCGCGAAGACCTCGAGATGGTGCGCGAACTGATGCCGCCGATGGATCATCAGGCCATGCTGCAAGGCACGCTGACCCCGATCTGGTTCGGATCGGCCATCAACAGCTTTGGCGTCAAGGAATTGATGGACGGCATCGGCCGCTTCGGCCCCGAGCCACAGGTTCAGCCCGCCGAGCCGCGCAAGATCGCGCCCGAGGAACCCACCGTCGCGGGGTTCGTCTTCAAGGTTCAGGCAAATATGGACCCCAAGCACCGCGACCGGGTGGCCTTTGTGCGCCTTGCCTCGGGCCATTTCATCCGGGGCATGAAGCTGCTGCATGTGCGTTCGAAAAAGCCTATCACCGTGTCATCCCCGGTCATGTTCCTGGCCGCCGACCGCGAACTGGCCGAAGAGGCCTGGGCGGGCGACATCATCGGCATCCCGAACCACGGCCAGTTGCGCATCGGCGACACCCTGACCGAGGGCGAGGCGATCCGCATCACCGGCATCCCCAGCTTCGCGCCCGAACTGCTGCAAAACTGCCGGGCGGGCGATCCGATGAAGGCCAAGCATCTGGAAAAGGCGCTGATGCAATTCGCCGAGGAAGGCGCGGCCAAGGTGTTCAAGCCGATGATGGGGTCGGGCTTTGTCGTCGGCGTGGTCGGCCAGTTGCAGTTCGAGGTTCTGGCCAGCCGGATCGAGCTGGAATACGGCCTGCCGGTGCGCTTTGAGCCGTCGCAATTCACTTCGGCCCGCTGGGTGACGGGGCCGAAGGACGCTGTGGACAGGTTCGTGAATGCCAACAAACAGCATATCAGCCACGACAATGACGGCGATCTGGTCTATATGACCCGCCTGCAATGGGATATCGACCGCGCAGCCCGCGACTATCCGGATGTGAAACTGTCGGCGGTCAAGGAAATGCAGGTCTAGACGGGCCTAACCCGTCTTCGCCTCCATCGTCACCTCGGCATTCAGAAGTTTCGAAATCGGACAATTGGCCTTGGCCTTTTCGGCCAGCTCTTTCAGCTTATCCGCAGATGCGTCACCCTTCACCGAAGTCACCAGATGCGCCTTTGTCACTGTCGGGCTGCCCGGTGTTCCCGGATCGAGCGTGATGGTCGATGTCGTTTCAACCGCGATACCGCCGATCCCCTCGCCGCCCATCAGCGCCGACAGGAACATCGAGAAACAGGCCGCATGCGCAGCCCCGATCAGTTCTTCGGGATTGGTGCCTGCCTCGTCTCCGAACCGTTTGGCATGGCCATAGGCAACCTTTGACAACGCACCGCTTTGCGTGCTGATCGTCCCGCCGCCCTCTTTCAGGCTGCCGCTCCACTCTGCCGTTCCGAACTTCTCGATCATCGCTCTCTCCTTGTCATTCCGACCAATGGGTACAGCGCGACAGATAGCGCGGGCCGCGGCCCTTTCCAGCAAACAGATCAGACACGCCGTTTCGCAGCGCGCGCATTACTGCTAGGCTGCGCCCGCGACGGATGAACCGGGGATGACATGAACCGCCTGCAAAATGCCATTGGCGCGCGGCTTGCCCATTTTCTGCAAAAGCAGCGCAGCGATTATTTCGCCTTTTCCACAATCTCGCCCGACCGGCTGCGCGCAACGCTGCGCCCGGGCGATGTGCTGCTGGTCGAGGGCAACAGCCGGATTTCCTCGGCGATAAAATACCTGACCCGTTCCACATGGTCGCATTCGGCGATGTATATGGGTGGGCCCGACGAAGTGCTGATCGAGGCTGATCTGGAACAGGGCGTGCGGGCTGTGCAACTGGCCACCTATTGCGCGCTGAACCTGCGCATCTGCCGGCCCGTCGGGCTGCGCGATTCAGACCTGAACACGGTGCTGGATTTCATGCGCGCCAGTATCGGCCGACGCTATGACCTCAAGAACGTGATCGACCTGGCGCGCTATCTGCTGCCGCAGCCGCCCGTTCCGCATCACTGGCGCCGCCGCATGATCGCGCTGGGGTCGGGCGACCCCACACGCGCTATCTGCTCTACCCTGATCGCCGAGGCCTTCGGCAAGGTCGGCTATCCGATTCTGCCCGAGATCACCCTGGACCAAAGCCGCACGGAACGGCGCGAGATCCTGCATATCCGGCATTATTCGCTGTATACCCCGCGCGATTTCGACCTGTCCCCCTATTTCCAGATCATCAAGCCCACGATCGAAGCCGGCTTTGACTATAAGACCATACGCTGGCGCGCGCGGGGGCATCCGCCGCCACATACCCCGGTTTCTTGACCTTTGCGCGGTTTTAAGCTAGGTCGCGCCTATCCGCATAAATCTTGCGGCCCCCCCGACGCCGGGACGCGCGGAACATGCGTCCCTCAACCTTGCGGCCCGATGCCGTAACAGATGGACGCTTATGACAAAATTCACCGATTTGGGGCTGGACCCCAAAGTTCTTTCAGCCGTTTCCGAAGCCGGGTATGAAACCCCCACCCCCATTCAGGCCGGCGCGATCCCGCCAGCCCTTCAGGGGCGCGATGTCCTGGGCATCGCCCAGACCGGCACCGGCAAGACCGCCAGCTTCGTTCTGCCAATGATCACCATGCTGTCAAAGGGCCGCGCCCGCGCGCGCATGCCGCGCAGCCTGGTTCTGGCCCCCACGCGCGAACTGGCCGCCCAAGTGGCCGAAAATTTCGATACCTATGCCAAGCACACCAAGCTGACCAAGGCGCTGCTGATCGGGGGCGTGTCGTTCAAGGAACAGGACATGCTGATCGACCGCGGCGTCGATGTGCTGATCGCCACGCCCGGCCGGCTGCTGGACCATTTCGAACGCGGCAAGCTGCCGCTGACCGGCGTGCAGATCATGGTGGTGGACGAGGCTGACCGCATGCTGGACATGGGCTTCATCCCCGATATCGAACGCATCTTCCAGATGACGCCCTTCACCCGCCAGACGCTGTTTTTCAGCGCCACCATGGCCCCCGAGATCGAGCGCATCACCAACACCTTCCTGTCCAACCCCGTCAAGATCGAGGTCGCCCGCGCCGCGACCACCGGCGAGAATATCGAACAGGGCGTGATCATGTTCCGCGCCAGCCGCAAGGACAAGCAGGCCAGTGAAAAACGCGCCCTTCTGCGCGCCCTGATCGACGCCGAAGGCGATGCGCTGACCAATGCGATCGTCTTTTGCAACCGCAAGACCGAGGTGGATATCGTCGCGAAATCACTGACCAAATACGGTTACGACGCTGCCCCGATCCATGGCGATCTGGACCAGTCCCAGCGCACCCGCACGCTGGAATCCTTTCGCGAAGGCAAATTGCGCTTCCTGATCGCCTCGGATGTGGCGGCCCGCGGGCTGGATGTGCCCTCGGTCAGCCATGTGTTCAACTACGATGTGCCCAGCCATGCCGAGGATTATGTCCACCGGATCGGCCGCACCGGCCGCGCCGGGCGCAAGGGCAAGACCTTCATGATCTGCGTGCCGCATGACGAAAAGAACCTGGCCGATATCGAGACCCTGGTGAACCGCCCGATCCCGCGCGTCGACAGCCCGCTCTTGGGTGCGGCCCCCGCGCAGGATGCGCCGGCCGATGTGGCCGAAGTCGCGGAAAAGCCCGCGCCGAAATCCAGCAGCCGCTCGCGCAGCTCCTCCTCGCGCAGCAAGAAAACCGCGCCGACCCCAGAAGCCCTCCCCAAAGCTGCACCCGCCAAACAAGCAGAGCCGCGCAGCGACTCCCGCAAGCCGCACAGCGCTGACAAGGGGCGCAGCGGTCCCGTCGTCGGGATGGGCGATCACATGCCCGCCTTCCTGACAAGAACGTTCAAGGCCCCGGCCGACTGATCCTCTCCTTGAATGAGGCACCTTCGGTGCCACGGCTTTGCCTCGTCCCCCGCCTTTGGCGGGGGTCTCGGGTTTGAGTATTTGAACCAAGGTGATATGAATATCTTCTTGGCCCAAATACTCTCGCCGAAGGCGCGCCCGTCAGGGCGCCATTCAAAGCGATGGCCGCCCGATAGCGGGTCCGGCCGGATCAGGCGCTCAGACGGCTGATCACCACCACGACTTCGGGTTTCTTGCCAATCTCGTCCTGGGCCGATTGGCGGGCGCGGCGGCGCAAGGCCTCTTCCAGCTTGTCGTCATCCATCAGCATCTTGTCATCCGCCCGGGCGACAAGCTGCGTCAGATCTTCCTCCAGCACCTCGACAAGGCTGGCATTGGAGCGGCCGGTTTCAGGCAGGCCCATGATCTCGACCCAGGGTTCGCCCAGCGGTTCGTCCTCTTCGTCGATGATCAGCGTGACAAGCACCAGCCCGTTCAGCGCCAGCCGGATGCGGTCGCGCACCACCCCCGACAATGCACCGATCTGAGCGGCGCCATCCAGATAGGTGCGCCCGGCTTCGATATATTCCGCCACGCGCGGCGCATCACCTGTCAGATCCAGCATGGTGCCATTGGTGGCGATCGCGGCGGCGATGCCGCTTTCGGCGGCCAGTTTCACATGTTCGCGCAGGTGGCGATGTTCGCCATGCATCGGGATCAGCATCTGCGGTTTCATCAGTTGATGCATCTTTTGCAGATCGGGGCGGTTGGCATGGCCCGAGACGTGGTAAAGATCGGCACCGTCATCAACCACATCGACGCCCTTTTCCGACAAGGCGTTGACGATCCGCAGCACGCCGCGTTCATTTCCGGGGATGGTTTTCGATGAAAACAGGAAGGTATCGCCCTCTTTCAGCTCCAGTCCCATATATTTACCGCGCGCCAGTTGTGCCGATGCGGCGCGGCGTTCGCCCTGGCTGCCGGTTACGATCAGCATCAGGTTTTCGCGCGGGATATCGGCCGCATCTTCGGGGGCGATCACCGTTGGGAAATCGCGCAGCACGCCGCTTTCCACGCCCGCCTCGACCATGCGGCGCATGGCGCGCCCGAGCAGCACGATGGACCGGCCCGCATCGCGGCCAGCCTCGGCCAGCGTTTTCAGGCGCGCGACGTTCGATGCAAAAGTGGTGGCGACCAGCATCCCGTCAGAGCGTTCGACCAGTTGGCGAATCGCCGGGCCCAGCGTGGATTCGGACCGGCCCGGATTGGGCGAGAACACATTGGTTGAATCGCAGGTCAGCACCTTGACCCCCTTGGCCGCGATGTCGGCCCATAAGTCGGGATCAAAGGCTTCGCCGACGATGGGATTCTTGTCCAGTTTGAAATCACCGCTATGCACGATCCGCCCCGCCGGTGTGTTGATCACCATGGCCGAGCTTTCGGGGATGGAATGCGATACCGGCAGGAACCCCACCGTGAACGGCCCGGCTGTGACAGTCTGCGGCCAGGGGCCGACGACGTTCAGCGCCTGGGTATCGACGCCCTGTTCCTCCATCTTGCGCGCCGCGATATTGCCGGTGAAGGCGCGGGTATAGACCGGCGCCTTGAGGCGCGGCCACAGATGGCCCAGCGCGCCCACGTGATCTTCGTGAGCATGGGTAATGAAGATCGCATCCAGCCGGTCGCGGCGTTCAACCAGCCAGTCGATATCGGCAAAGATCAGATCGACGCCCGGTGTGCCGTCCATATCGGGAAAGGTCACGCCCAGATCGACCAGGATCAGCCGTTCAGCCCCCGGTGCGCCATAGCCGTAAACATAGGCGTTCATGCCGATTTCGCCCGCCCCGCCCAGGGGCAGATAGATCAATCTGTTCTTGCTGCTCATGTCGTGCCGTGTTCCTTGTTATAGGCGTGGATCACGGTCAGGCCGTGGATTGTAAGGTCGTCCTCGACCACGTCGAACAGATCTTCGCCCTGTGCAAACAGCGGGGCAAGCCCGCCGGTTGCGATGATCCGCATGGGACGGTCATATTCGGCGCGGATATGTTCACATATACCACGCACCAGACCGATATAGCCCCAGTATATGCCCGATTGCATGCAGGCCACCGTATTCGTGCCGATCACCGCCTGTGGACGGGTGATATCGACATGCGGCAGGGCGGCGGCAGCCATGTGCAGCGCCTCGAGCGACAGATTCACCCCCGGGGCGATCACCCCGCCGACATAGGCCCCGTCATGGGCAACCACGTCAAAGGTGGTGGCGGTGCCGAAATCGACGACGATCAAATCGCCGCCATGCCGGTCGAACGCGCCGGCGGTGTTGACCAGGCGGTCGGGGCCCACGGCCGTGCCTGCATCCACCCGCGGCTGATGCGGCAACAGGCAGTCGGGCCTGCCCACCACGATGGGTCGGGTGTTGAAATAGCGATCAGACAGCACGCGCAGGTTGAACACCACGCGCGGCACGGTCGATGAAATGATCACATCGGTGATATCCAGCGTGATCTTGTGATGTTCGGCCAGTGTGGAAAACCAGACGTAATATTGATCGGCCGTGCGCTGATGTTCGGTCGAGGTGCGCAGCGTGCACAGGATGCGCGTCCCGTCCCAGATGGAAAACACCGTATTGGTATTACCGCAATCAATGCAAAGAAGCATCTCGCCCCTCCTTGCTAGAAAAAGACATCGGCCGCCGCGATGGCGCGTGGGCCATGGGCTGTGCCAAGGATCAGGTTGCCGCTGGCATCCACCGTCTGAAAGGTGCCGGTCAGATCTTCACTGCCGGTGCGTGCGCGGATCACCGCGCCCAGCCGGGCGGCGCGTTGCAGCCAGGCGGTGCGGATGGGGGCAAAGCCATAGGTGGCAAACTGCGCCTCATGCGCGGCATAGGCACGCGCCAGATGTGGCAGAAAATCCGCCGGTGTGACCAATGCGCCGGTTTCCGACACCAGGCTGACGGGCGCCACAGCCCCCGGCTCGACCTGGCCAACCGCCGGGGCCGCCGCCAGATTGACACCAAAGCCGATGGCCAGATGCGCCACGCCATGCGCATTGCCCAGACTTTCCAGCAGGATACCGGCCACCTTGCCGCCGTTCAGCAGCACGTCATTGGGCCATTTCAGCGCAAAGGGTTCGGCGCGGCCCGTGACCGCCACAAAGGCATCAAACAGCGCCAGCGCCGCCACGAAAGACCGCAACGCCACCTGTTCGGGCGGGCCGGGCGGGCGCAGCAGCAATGTGGCCGACAGATTGCCCGGCTGATTGACCCAGGGTCGCCCGCGCCGCCCGCGCGCCGCCGTCTGGTGATGCGCCATAATCCAGACCGGGCCGGACAGGCTGTCCTTGCGGCGGGCGGCCTCGGCCATGGTGCTGTCGGTCTGTGTCAGCTCCAGCAGGGCATAGCCCGCAGGCCAAAGGTCAGTTGACAAGGGTCTGCGCCGCGGCCAGCGCCATGCCCTCGACCCCGAACAGGTTGACGACGCCCACCACCATGATAGCCGCGGATGCCATCAGCATGGCCCACAGCACCGGGTTTGACCGGTTGTCCAGCGCGGTATCGGGTTCGCTGCCGAAATACATATAGAACACGATGCGCAGGTAATAGAACGCCCCGATGACCGAGGCGATCACCCCCGCAATGGCCAGCCAGACCATATCGGCATCGACGGCCGCCTTGAGAACATAGAACTTCCCGAAAAAGCCCACCAGCGGCGGCACGCCGGCCAGGCTGAACATCAGCACCAGAACCGCCAGCGCCTTCAGCGGCTGCGACCTGGAATACATGTTCAGCGCCGAAATATCTGTAACGGGCTGGCCGTCTTTCTCCATGCTCAGGATAAAGGCAAATGTGCCTACGTTCATCGTCACATAGATCGCCATATAGACCAGCATCGCCTGCACGCCGCCCAGGGTTCCCGTCGCCAGCCCCATCAGGGCAAAGCCCATATGCGCGATCGACGAATAGGCCATCAGCCGCTTGATATTGCGCTGGCCAATGGCGGCCACGGCCCCCAGGAACATCGACAGCACCGACAACAGCGCGATGACCTGCCCCCAATCGGCGGTCACATTGCCAAAGGCATCGAACATCACGCGCGCGAACAGGCCCATCGCCGCCATTTTCGGGGCGGTAGCAAAGAAGGCCGTCACCGGCGTGGGCGACCCCTGATAGACATCTGGCGTCCACATGTGGAACGGAACGGCCGACACCTTGAAGGCCAGCCCAGTGATCAGGAAGACCAGCCCGAACAACAGGCCCATCGGCATGTCGCCCGCCTGCGCGGTCTGGATGATGCCCGAAAACAGCGTGGTTCCGGCAAAGCCATAGGTCAGCGACGCGCCATATAGCAGCATCCCGGATGACAGCGCCCCCAGCACGAAGTATTTCAGCCCGGCCTCGGTTGAAACCGCGCTGTCGCGGCGCAAGCTGGCCACGACATAGAGCGCCAGCGATTGCAGCTCCAACCCCATATACAGCGCCATCAGATCGCCCGCCGACACCATCATCATCATGCCGACAGATGCCAGCGACACCAGCAGCGGATATTCGAACCGCAACAGCCCGCGACGCTGCATGTAATCCTGGCTCATCACCAGGACGGCGGCAGCGGAAACCAGGATCACCACCTTGGCGAAGCGCGCGAAGCCGTCATTGACAAAGGCCCCGTCAAAGGCGGTTTTCGTCCCTGCCCCCGACAGCCCGATCCAGGCCGCCAGCACCAGCATCACCCCCGCCGTGACCCATGTCAGCAGCGGCGCGGTCTTGTCCTTGCCGGTATAGACCCCGAACAACAGCGCCGCCATCGCATAAATCGCCAGCATCATTTCGGGCAGGATTACAGAGATATCAGCCGAGATCATCACGGGCCCCTTCAGTGCTGTGCAAGCTGAACGGCAGGCTGGAAATCAGCCAGCGCCGTTTGATGGTTGGAAACAAGGGCAGATACCGACGGCCCGATGATATCGGTCACAAGGCTGGGATAAACCCCCAGCAACAACGTCATCACCACCAGCGGCGCGAAGATCGCCTTTTCACGCCCGGTCATATCGGTGATCGAGCGCAGGCTTTCCTTGATCAGATCACCAAACACCACCCGGCGATACAGCCACAGCGCATAGGCCGCCGACAGGATCACCCCGGATGTGGCCACGACCGCCACCCAGGTATTGGCCTGGAACACGCCCATCAGGGTCAGAAACTCGCCCACAAATCCCGACGTGCCCGGCAGCCCGACATTGGCCATGGTGAACAGCATGAAGATCAGCGCATAGGCCGGCATACGATTGACCAGCCCGCCATAGGCGTCGATCTCGCGCGTGTGCATCCGGTCATAGATCACGCCGACACACAGGAACAGCGCGCCCGACACGAACCCGTGGCTGATCATCTGGAAGATCGCGCCATCGATCCCCTGCTGGTTGGCCGCGAATATACCCATCGTGACATAGCCCATATGGGCAACCGACGAATAGGCGATCAGCTTTTTCATGTCCGACTGCACCAGCGCCACCAGCGATGTGTAAACGATCGCGATCGCCGACAGCCACAGCACCATCGGTGCCAGCATGTCGGATGCCACCGGGAACATCGGCAGGCTGAAGCGCAGGAACCCATAGCCCCCCATTTTCAGCAGGATCGCCGCCAGCACCACCGACCCGGCGGTCGGTGCCTGAACGTGGGCATCGGGCAGCCAGGTATGCACCGGCCACATCGGCATCTTGACCGCGAAGCTGGCGAAAAACGCCAGCCACAGCAATGTCTGCGCCCCGCCCATGATCTGCCAGCCCAACAGGTTGATAGGCCCCGCGCTGAAATCATGCACCAGCAGGGTCGGAATATCCGTCGTGCCTGCATCCATATACATGAAGATCATCGCGACCAGCATCAGGACAGACCCAAGGAAGGTGTAAAGGAAGAACTTGAACGACGCATAGATCCGTTCCTTGCCGCCCCAGATGCCGATGATCAGGAACATCGGGATCAGTCCCGCCTCGAAGAACAGATAGAACAGCACCAGATCCAGCGCCATGAACACGCCCAGCATCAGCGTTTCCAGAAGCAGGAAGGCGACCATGTATTCCTTGACGCGGGTGTTCACATCCCATGACGCGGCAATGACCAGCGGCATCATGAAGGTGGTCAGCATGACGAACAGGATGCTGATCCCGTCCACGCCCATCTTGTAGGTCAGGCCCATGATCCATGTCCGTTCTTCCAGAAACTGGAAGCCGGTATTGGACGGGTCGAATTGCAGCAGGATGAACAGAGACACAAGGAAGGTGACACTTGTCGCGATCAGCGCCAGCCATTTGGCATTGCGATTGGCCGCCGCATCGGACCCGCGCAGGAACACAATCAGGATAAGGGCCGCCAGCGCCGGAATGAAGGTGACGATGGAAAGAAGGTTATCCATTAGTCCGCCCCTCCGGTGAGCGTCATCCATGTGATCAGGACCACGATCCCGATCACCATCGCGAAGGCATAGGTGAAGATATATCCCGACTGCGCGCGGCCGGCGAAACGGGTCAGCATCGGGATCACGCCCATCGCCAGACCGTTGATCGAACCGTCGATGACATTGCCATCGCCACGTTTCCAGAAGATGCCGCCGATGAAGCGCGCGGGGCGCACGAAAATGGCGTCATAAATCTCGTCGAAATACCATTTGTTGAGCAGGAAGAGGTAGAGCGGGCGCTGCACCTCGGCCAGTTTGCGCGGCAGGGCGGGGTTCAGGATATAGAACCAGTAAGCCGTGAGGAAGCCGATGATCATCACCACGAAGGGCGAGAACTTGACCCATTTCGGCACCTCATGCGCGTCGTTCAGCACGGTATTGCCGGGGGCGTGATGGATCGCCCCCTCGCCCGGCGCGCCGGTGAAGACATAGTGATGCGCGCCCTCGGCTGTCGCCTCGCCCTCGGCATGGCCTGCGTCGGCGGCGGGTGCCTCGGTCGCGTGGTCGGCTGTCGCCTCCCCATGCTCCTCGGCCTCGGCATAGGAGACGCCGAAGAATTTGGCGACCGTGTCGGTATGGCCGAAGAAGCTGTTATACCAGACCACACCCGAGAACACCGCTCCCAGCGCCAGAACGCCCAGCGGGATCAGCATGACCTTGGGGCTTTCATGGGCGTGATCATGGGTGTGCTTGTCGCCCCGCGCCTCGCCGAAGAAGGTCAGGAACATCAGGCGCCAGCTGTAGAAACTGGTGAAAAGCGCGGCGATGACCAGCATCCAATAGGCATAGCCCCCCGCCGTTGCGGCATAGGCGCTTTCCACCACCGCATCCTTGGAGAAGAAGCCTGCAAAGCCGATATAGGTCAGCGGGATGCCCACCCCCGTGATGGCCAGCGTGCCGATCATCATGGCCCAGAAGGTATAGGGGATCTTCTTGCGCAGACCGCCGTAGTTGCGCATGTCCTGCTCGTGATGCATCGCGTGGATCACCGAACCCGCGCCCAGGAACAGCATCGCCTTGAAGAAGGCGTGGGTGAAGAGGTGGAACATCGCCACCGAATAGACGCCCACACCGGCAGCCACGAACATGTAGCCCAGCTGCGAACAGGTGGAATAGGCGATCACGCGCTTGATGTCATTCTGCACCAGCCCCACGGTCGCGGCGAAAAAGGCGGTGGTCGCGCCGATGAAGGTCACGAACATCATCGCCTCGGGCGCGTATTCCATGATGGGGGACATGCGACAGACCAGGAACACACCCGCCGTCACCATCGTCGCGGCATGGATCAGGGCCGACACCGGGGTCGGGCCTTCCATCGCGTCGGGCAGCCATGTGTGCAGGAAGAGCTGCGCCGATTTGCCCATGGCACCGATGAACAGCAGGAAGGCGATCAGGTTCGCGGCGTTCCATTCGGTCCACAGAAACGCGATCTGGGTTTCCGCCAGTTGCGGGCCCATGGTGAAGATGTCGTCAAAGCGGATCGAATCCGTGAGGTAGAAGAGCGCGAAGATCCCCAGAAGGAAGCCGAAGTCACCGACGCGGTTGACGACGAAGGCCTTGATCGCCGCCGCATTGGCCGAAGGCTTGCGGTAGTAGAAGCCGATCAGAAGATAGGAGGCGACGCCCACACCTTCCCAGCCGAAGAACATCTGCAAGAGGTTGTCGGCCGTCACCAGCATCAGCATCGCGAAGGTGAAGAAGGACAGATAGGCAAAGAAGCGCGGCTTGTAGCTCTCGCCCTCTTTCCACTGGGGGTCGTGGTCCATGTAGCCGAAGGAATAAAGATGCACGAGCGCCGAGACGGTGGTGATCACGATCAGCATGATCGCGGTCAGCCGGTCCAGACGGATCGCCCAGTCGGTGCTGAGGCTGCCGGATTCGACCCAGCGCAGGATCTCGACCTGCTGGGTGACGCCGTCAAAGGTCAGGAACACGATCCAGGACAGAATCGCGGCCAGGAACAGCAGGCCGGTCGTGACCCACATCGCTGCGGTTTCACCGATGATGCGCCAGCCGAAACCCGCGATCAGGGCCCCGATCAGGGGCGCGAACAGAATGATCGTTGCCATGGTATCAGCCCTTCATCACGTTGGCATCTTCCACCGCGATGGTGCCGCGGTTACGGAAGAAGCAGACCAGGATCGCAAGGCCGATGGCCGCTTCGGCGGCTGCCACGGTCAGAACGAAAAGCGTGAAGACCTGCCCCACCAGATCCCCGAGGAAGGAGGAGAAGGCGACGAGGTTGATGTTCACGGACAGCAGGATCAGCTCGATCGACATCAGCAGGATGATCACGTTCTTCCTGTTCAGGAAGAGACCAAAGATCCCTATGACGAAGAGCGCCGCCGCCACCGTCAGGTAATGTTCCAAGCCAATCATGTCGTCCCTCGGTTCTTCATGTGGCCGGGCCTTGCACCCGGCATGTCTCATTTGCCCAAAGCGGGCGGTCGTGGCAGGCGGTTACAGGCCCTGCCCCGGTTTCACGTCCTTCAGTTCCATCGCCTTGGCCGGATCGCGCCACATCTGCGCCAGCACGTTCTGGCGCTTGATGTCCTTGCGATGGCGCAGGGTCAGGACGATGGCGCCGATCATGGCGACCAGCAGGATCAGACCCGACAGCTGGAACAGCAGGAAATACTTGTCATAGAGCAAAAGACCCAGCGCCGCCGTATTGGTCACATCCGTGGGGATCAGCGCGTCGCGGGCCGCCATCGCGCCCTCGGAGGTGGTCCAGACGCCAAAGGCCAGCGAGAGCTGCATCAACAGCACGATCCCGATCAGCAGCGCCAGCGGCATGTAGCGCGCCATTTCCGCCTTGAGCTGGGCGAAATCCACGTCCAGCATCATCACGACGAACAGGAACAGCACCGCGACCGCGCCGACATAGACGATCACCAGAAGCATCGCCACGAATTCCGCCCCCAGCAGGACGAAGAGCCCCGCCGCCGAGAGGAAGGTCAGGATCAGCCAGAGCACCGAATGCACCGGGTTGCGGCTGATCACGGTGAAAAGCCCACCCGCCAGCACGCAGAGCGCGAACAGATAGAAGGCAAAGGCGATCATGGTCATGACTTGTCATCCTCTGTCTCGTCCAGAACCTGACGCGCCAGTTCCATCGCGCGGGTCATGGAGGGGATACCGGCGAACATCGACATCTGGGCGATGGTCTCGGCGATTTCATCCTTGGTGGCCCCGGCCTCGAGCGCGTGGCGCACGGTCTGACGCAGGGCGGTCTCGCTTTGCGCGCCCTGCATGGTCAACCCGGCCAGCGTGAGCAGAAGCCGCGTCTTGGCGTCCAGCCCGTCCTTGCTGATGCCCTTGCCGAACCACATTTCCATGGCTTCCTTGGGCATCGTGGGCCACATCTTCTCAATCCCTTTGGGATCAAAAGAGGACATGGCCGGATTAAAGGCTTTCACCATTTCTTGCGCCTGCTGCATCATCAGCTCGAAGGGGGTTTTTGCATCAGTCATCGGTAGGGGGCA
>NZ_JBSRVX010000018.1:0-49891 GCF_055134745.1 Actibacterium sp. | reverse complement strand
ATCAAGGAACAGTTCATAGGTCATGTGGTTGGGCTTGCGGCCACCCAGCACCTCGCAGATCCCGTCATAGATCGGGGTATTGGTGCTGTGGTCCTTGCCGTACATTTCAAAGTCCACGTCCAGCGCGGCCCAGCGGGCGCCGAAATCGGGCTTCCATTGCAGTTTGACGTTGCCGCCGGTGACGGGCAGCGTGGTCTCGGTGCCGTCCTCGTCGTCAAAGGTGATCGTTCCGGCCTTGGCATCGACATTCTTCAGCGGCACATACAGAACCCGCCCCGATTGCGGGCTGATCGGCAGAAAGATCGAATAGCTTTGCTGGCGTTCATCGCGAAGGGATGCCAGCATCACCTCCATCACCGCGTCATAGCGTTCAGCCGCGCGCAGCAACACCGCGTCAAACTGACCGGATGTATAAAAGTCGGTGGCCGAATAGAATTCATACTCAAACCCGAACGTGTCCAGAAACCGGCGCAGCATGGCATTGTTGTGATCGCCAAAGCTGGGATATTCACCAAACGGATCGGGCACGGATGTCAGCGGTTTTTGTACATGTTCGCGCAGCATCGCCTGTTGCGGCACATTGTCGGGGATCTTGCGCATCCCGTCCATATCGTCGGAAAAACAGATCAGCCGCGTGGGAATATCGCTGATTTCCTGAAAGGCGCGGCGGATCATCGTGGTGCGCGCGACCTCGCCAAAGGTGCCGATATGCGGCAGCCCGCTGGGGCCATAGCCGGTTTCAAACAGCACATATCCCTTTTCGGGTGGTGCTTTTTCATACCGTTTCAGCAGACGGCGCGCTTCTTCAAAGGGCCAGGCTTTGGAAGACATCGCAGCATCGCGCAAATCGGACATGGGATCACACCTTGATCGTGAACGGGCCCCGTGCCCGCCAAGCCATGCTTCCTATTGTGCCGGGGCGCTTGCGTCAATATTCTGCACTGCAACACACACTGACAAGGATATCGCCATGACAGAAGATGCTATGTCGCTCAGCCCGCAGGACAGCCTTGTCGCCATCATGATCGTCGTTTCGGCCTCGGATGAAACCATCCGCACGTCCGAACTGGTGACGATCCAGCGTATCGTGAACCATCTGCCGGTCTTTGCCGATTATGACGACGACCGTATCGCAACGGTATCGCGCACCGTGTTCGACCTTCTGGAAGAGGAAGACGGCCTGGATGCGATCTTTGGGCTGGTGCGCGAAACCCTGCCCGAAAAACTGTTTGAAACCGCCTATGCGCTGGCCTGCGACGTGGCCGCCGCAGATGGTACACTCAGGGAACCCGAGCTGCGCCTGCTGGAAGAAATGCGGTACGAACTGAATATAGACCGGCTGCATGGCGCGGCCATCGAACGGGGCGCGCGCGCCCGGCATTTGACCTTGTAACCCGCGTTCAGCGGCCCGCACGCACGCGGCGAAGAAACCGATACAGCCCCCAGACCACCGCAAGGCCCAAAACGGATATCGCCAGCGTTACCGGCCAGCTGAGCGTTCGCATATGCGCCCCCAGCCACACCATGACTACGGTCAAGGGCAGTATGCCCACGCCTGTGGTCCACAAGAACACGTGCCATCTGACCCGCGTCAGCCCGGCGGCATAGTTGATCAGATTGAATGCAATCAGCGGAATGAAGCGCGCAACCAATAATGCCGGCGCCCCCTGACGGTCTGTCCAGCGATCCAGTGCCGCACGTTGTGAAGGCGGCAAAAACCGCATGACCACCGTCTTTCCAAACCAACGCGACAGGGCGAAAGCCAATGCCGCCCCCATCATCGCACCGATCCAGACCAGAAGAACCCCCTGCGCCACGCCGAACATGGCGCCCGCCGTCAGGGCGACGATCTCGGCCGGGAAGGGAATGAAACTGTGGACAATCATCAGCCCGATCACAGCCGCAGGGCCCCAGGGGCCCATCCGGTCGATCAAGGATGTCATGTCGGCCTGCGTCACGGCAATGCCGCCCATCGCAAGGGTTGCGGCTATCCCCAACAGGCCCAGCCCCAGGATTGCGTATGGTATCAGCCGCATGCGCCTCGACATCCGTCGGCCCCCTGCGGCTTATCGGCATGATCCTGACAGCCTAGCGCCACGCGCGCCCCACGCCAAGCTGCGCAATCATGTTGCATACAGCCCTGCCCAGCGTTCGATCAGCGCCAGTTGCAGATTGCGCGCGCGCACGGCCCATTCATGGCCGCCAGCCGGTTTTTCCATTTCGGCGAGGCCCAGCGCATCGCGCCGGGGCTGGTCGGCGATCTGGATCGAGAAGATCAGTTCGCGCCCGCTGGCGGCGGTGGCGAACCCCGCCAGCGCGCTGGCGAAATTCAGCGTGCCGGTCTTGGCGCGCACTGAAACCGGATGCCCCGGCACCGGGCGTCCCCTGGCGTCGCGCATCGGAATATCCTTCAGCAGATCGCGCAACCCGCTGTGCTGGCCCAGCGCGCGCACCATGCATCGGGCAGATATGCGCGACAGGGGCCCCAGCCCGGAATGATCGACAAAGCCGGCTTGCTCGCCGCCCAGGCCTTGCGCCAGCCATGCATTCATCCATGCGGCTGATCCCGCCAGCGTATCAACCCGACCATGGCGCATGGCGGTTGCCGTCAGGCCGATCGCCTCGGCTGTCAGATTGTTGGAATATTTCAGCATCCCGCGCAGGATCTGCGACAGCGGAATGCTTTCGATCCGGGCCAGCACGGTGCTCTGTTGTGAAATGCCGGTCGCACTTGCCGGGCCAAGCTCGATCCCCTGCGCGCGCGCCAATGTCCGAAAGACATCCGCAACGTAAAGGGCGGGTTGACGCACCGGCAGCCACCGACCGCCCCCCTGCCCCAGCGCGCTTGCCGCGACCGTCCAGTCATCGCGCCCCTGCGCGGTATCATAGGTATAAAGTGGCCAGTCCCGATCCACGACGCGCATCCGCGCCATACCGACCGGCGGGCGCTGACGTTCGGTGCGCGCCTCCATGGTGACATCCCAGCCCGAGGTGCCACGCCGCCATTCGAAATAGACGCGGTTAAAGTTCAGGTTCAGCCCGGAAATGGCCGGGTTATAGCCGACATGGTCCGGCTGGCCGGGGTCAATCGCAGCCAGCGTGGGCAGGGCGCTGGCGTCATATCGGAAACTGCCCGTTATCTCGCGCAGCCCGGCCGCCTTGAGGGCCGCGGCCAGTTCGGCCAGCCCATCTGTATCCAGAACCGGATCGCCGCCGCCCTGCAAAATCAGATCGCCCTCCAGCCGTCCGTTTTGCAGTGGCCCCGTTGCAATCAGATGTGTGGCAAACCGGTAATCCGGCCCAAGGGTATCCAGCGCATACAGGGTGGTCAGCGCCTTGGCCGTGCTGGCAGGCAGCAGCGGTAATGTGGGGTTCAGGGCCTCTAGAACGGTGCCGCTGACCGCATCGGCCACCATATATCCGATCTGGCCGCCCAGTCGCGCCTTTTCGATCAATGCACCGGCGGGGGGCACCGCCACCACCCCCGGCAAACCGGGGCGCAACGGCGGAATGACCGACCGCGCCAGCGGATCGGCCAGCGCCGCATCGGCCATCCCGGCCAGCGAAGCCGCCAGCACCCACCTGCGCGAAACCGATGATCCCGATGTTTTCATACGGCGAGTGAAGCAAATCCGCCGCGACGCCACAAGGGCGATCAAGGGCTCTGCCTCGGCCACTTGGCCTATGGCCGCCAATCCCCGCGCGCCCGGATTTGCGACGACGAAATGTCAAGCAAGGGAATGTTCACAAAACACCAGGCCGGGGCCTGTCTGCGGCCCAGCGTCCGCGCGGCAGACCCGGAAACCCGATAGCGCGCATAGCGTTCGGCGGCCTTCGACATACGCGCCGTCAGGCGTGTGCCGGGGCGCGCGATCACGCCGATTGGCACGTTTTCCATGATCCATTCCCACCTGTCCCAATGGTGAAACGTGGCCAGGTTGTCGGCCCCCATCAGCCAGACGAACCGCACGCCCGGATAAAGCGACTGCAACGCCGCCAGTGTTTCGGCGGTAAACCGCGTGCCAATCCGGGATTCCAGATCGGTAACCGTCACGCGCGGATCAGCCATGACAGTACGCGCCTGTTCCATCCGGCGCTCCAGCGGCGCCGGGCCGCGGACCTTCAGCGGATTGCCGGGACTGACCAGCCACCAGACCCTGTCCAGCCCGAAACGCTTGATCGCCTCGCGCGTTATATGGGCATGGCCTGCATGCGCAGGATCAAACGACCCGCCCAGCAGGCCGATCACCTGGCCGCGCCGCGACGGTGGTAAATTGCTGGCCATAGCTCTTTCGAACCTCATCCCCTGACCTGCAAATCTGCGGATCAGCCCCTATCTTCATTCCGTCCCTTTAACGCGCACGAAGCGATTGCCCTTGGCCCAGCCAAAGGCTACACCTGCGCCCGATCACCGCATAAGGAACCCGTTCATGGCATCTTATCAATACGTTTATCATATGGAAGGTGTTTCCAAGGCCTATCCGGGTGGAAAGAAATGCTTTGAAAACATTCATTTGTCGTTTCTGCCGGGGGTAAAGATCGGCGTGGTCGGCGTCAACGGCGCCGGTAAATCCACCCTTTTGCGCATCATGGCCGGGATCGACAAGGATTTCAGCGGCGAAGCCTGGGCCGCCAAAGGCGCGCGTGTCGGCTATCTGCCGCAGGAGCCGCAGCTGGATGAAAACCTGACAGTGCGTGAAAATGTCATGCTGGGGGTGGCCAGCAAGACAGCCAAGCTGGAACGCTATAACGAACTGGCAATGAATTATTCGGACGAAACCGCCGATGAGATGGCCGCCCTGCAGGACCAGATCGACGCCGAAAACCTGTGGGATCTCGACAGCCAGATCGACGTGGCGCTGGAAGCCCTGCGCTGCCCGCCCGACGATGCGGATATCACCACGCTGTCAGGTGGCGAAAAACGCCGCGTTGCGCTGTGCAAGCTGCTGCTGGAAGCCCCTGACATGCTGCTGCTGGATGAACCGACCAACCACCTGGACGCCGAAACTATCGCCTGGCTGCAAAAGCATCTGATCGAATACAAGGGGACGATTCTGATCGTGACCCATGACCGCTATTTCCTGGATGATATCACCAGCTGGATCCTTGAGCTCGATCGCGGCCGGGGCATCCCCTATGAAGGCAACTATTCCGCCTGGCTGGATCAAAAGGCCAAGCGCCTTCAGCAGGAAGCGCGCGAGGACAAGTCGAAACAGAAGGTTCTGGAACGCGAATTGGACTGGATCCGGCAGGGCGCCAAGGCGCGTCAGGCCAAGCAGAAGGCCCGGATCAACGCCTATAACGAACTGGCCGATCAATCCGAGCGCGAAAAACTGACCCGCGCCCAGATCGTCATTCCCAACGGGCCACGTCTTGGCGGCAAGGTGATCGAGGTGGAAAACCTGCGCAAAGGCTATGGCGACAAACTGCTGGTCGAAGACCTGTCCTTCAGCCTGCCGCCCGGCGCGATTGTCGGCGTGATCGGCCCCAACGGCGCGGGTAAATCGACGCTGTTCCGGATGATCACCGGGCAAGAGGCCCCCGATGGCGGTTCCGTCAGTTTCGGCGACACGGTGCAGTTTTCCTATGTCGACCAGTCGCGCGACGCGCTGGACCCGGCCAAGACCGTCTGGGAAGAAATCTCCGGCGGGGCCGAGTTGATCGCGCTGGGCGATGCCGAGGTCAGCAGCCGCGCCTATTGCGGCAGCTTCAATTTCAAGGGGGCCGATCAGCAGAAAAAGGTCGGCTTGCTGTCGGGCGGCGAACGCAACCGTGTGCATATGGCCAAGCTGCTGAAATCGGGTGGAAACGTGCTGTTGCTGGATGAACCGACCAACGATCTGGATGTGGAAACCCTGCAGGCGCTGGAAGCGGCGATCGAGGATTTCGCCGGCTGCGCGGTGATCATCTCGCACGACCGATTTTTCCTCGACCGCCTCTGCACCCATATGCTGGCCTTCGAGGGCGACGCCCATGTCGAATGGTTCGAGGGTAACTTCGAGGCCTATGAAGAAGACAAGGTGCGCCGCCTGGTCCAGACAGCATCGAACCGAAGCGGGTGAAATACAAGAAGTTTACGAGGTGACTGGGGGCCTGACTATGGCCGGAAATACCTAGAAGCGATCTATGACGCCGCTGATACGATACCGGTTTCTGTGCGTTGATGCCAAAGGGCGCTTCGGCATCAACGTCGGCCTGCCGCATTGCCCGGTATTCACACTTGGCCATGGCCCCCTGTGACCTTCACGGGCAGTTTCAGCAACCAACCTGGTCGTCATCATCTTTGCCCTCTGCCTGAAAGACCGTGGCGCGGCCGCGACCGGCGCGTTTAGAGGCATAGAGGGCCTGATCGGCGTCGTGCAGCATCTGCGGGGCATTCGGGGGGTCGTAACGGCCCGACACCGCAATACCGATACTGCCCGAAACACAGCAGGGCGTTCCCTCGAACATCACTGGCTCCTCCAGGCGCCGGATGATCCGGTCGGCAATCTCCAGCAGGCGGGTCGGGTCAGCAAGGCCTTCGAAAACAATCACGAACTCGTCGCCCCCCGCGCGGATAACCGCATCGCCCTGCCGGGTTTCCTCGCATAATACGCGGGCGGCCTGTTGCAGCACGGCGTCGCCCGCGGCATGGCCCAGCGTATCGTTCACGGATTTGAAGAAATCCAGATCAACATGCATCAACGCGAACCTGCGCCGTTCGCCCGCCATCCGCGCCAGAATGCGTTGCAACGCGCGCCGGTTGTGCAGGCCGGTCAGACTGTCGGTCAGCGATTGTGCCTCGGCGGCGCGATGTGCCGCTTGCAGCCGTTCATTCAGGCGCCGCGTTTCTTCCATGACGGCGCTTTTGGCCTCGACCAGATACAGCATTTCGATGGCCAGATCGGTGGCGGCGAAATCGGCCAGGGTCAGGTTGTATTCGGCAACAGCCTCGACCACCGAAACACCAAAGGACAGGTTCAGCAGCATGCCCTGATCGCCGGGCAATCGCAGCAGCAACCCTTTCAGCGTCGTCTGGGGCGGTCGGCAAAAGGCCACGGTCAGGCGCTGGCCATCCGCCAGGTGAATCACATCCATGTCGCGCGGACGCCTGATGTTGAAGACATCCCAGAACCGCCGACCCGCCAGGGCCTGATCGGGGCGCAGCTTCTGCAGGGTCGGCCCCGCGCGCAGGATCATGCCCGCCGGGTTCAGCCACAGATGCATCGGCATCAATTTTCCCATCGCATCGGCGGAAAGCAAAAGTTTGTCTGGCATGATATTCAATCCGGCCGCACAGAAAGATCAAACCGACGGCCTTCGGCGAAACAGCCATCGAGCAACGAGATTGAAATCACCCCGCCTGTCGGGCCGGCCTGCGTCACCTCAAGCACCGCCAGGGCACCATAATCATCGGCCAATGCCCGCAATATTCCCATGATCAGGTGGCATGCATCCGGGAAGCCCCACTTGCACATCAGCTGAAATGATTGCGGACCGACCTCGGACAATTCAAGATCGGGCGGGTCCAGTTGCGGCACCGCCATACGGGTGCGTCCGGCAAGATCATCCAGCGAGTGCAGGAACTCCAGAAAACTGTCGCCGCCGAAGCGCAGCAAACGGCGCAGCGGTTCGGACCAGCGATTATAGACCAGAAAGGTTCCCAGATCCTCGGCCAGAGTTGACTGCGGCTTGTTCAGCAGGCAAGCCGCAGTTTCCAGAATGGCGATGGTCTGGCTATCGTCATAGATCATCATCGCCTCGAAGCTGCCCGGCGCGACACCGGCCTGCCGCGCGACGCTGCGCCACATTTCAGTGCCATAGGTTTCTTCGATGAAATACTGAAGCGATCTGTTGATCAGCCCGTGCATGCGCCTTCCCCGATTGTTCCGCGCCACAGGCTAGGCCCGATTCATTAACAATTCTGGAATTGCAAAGGGTTTCAGGCGGCGCGCGATGTCAGGTAATCCGGCAAATGCCCGATATCTGGCAGGATCATATCCGCCACATCATGCAGATCATCCGCAACGGCCAGGCCCGTCAGAACACCGATCGTTCCCATTCCCGCCGCACGGCCTGCGATCATGTCATGGCGGCTGTCGCCGACCATCAGCACCGATGTCGGATCAAGCCCCTGGCTGTCGGCAAAGGCATAAAGCTGCCCCGGCGCAGGCTTGGCGCCATGGCCGGAATCACACCCGGCAATAAAATCGAAATAGTCGGCGATTCCTGCGGCGGCCAGATGGGCGCGGGCGGGGGCCTCGGCATCATTCGTCACCACGCCCAGCTTCAACCCGTTGGCGCGCAGCAGGCCCAGCAGTGGCAACAGCGGCGTGGCCGGCTGCATCGGCGCCAGCGCCGCCACCGAATTCATCCGCGTCACCAGGGCGGCGGGCGTCGCCCCTGGCAATAAAGGCAACAGGCACAACGAAATTTCGCGCGGCGTGCCGGCAATTACCGGGCTGTCGGGGGTAAATACCCCCGTTCGGATATCAAATCCGATCGCATCCCCCAGCGCCTGGGCGCGTTGGGCATCTTCGCCTGCCAGCTCGTTCAGAAAGCTGCGGGCCCAACTGCTCCACGACATCTGAAAATCGAACAAAGTGCCATCCTTGTCAAAAAGGATGCCGCGAATATGTCGCATCATCGTTCGGTCCTCCTGCAGGGAATATGCCTGCACAGGTCACGATTCTCAACGAATTACGGCCCGGCAGGCTTGATTGTCCGTGCATAGGCGACGTTTCGCCGCCCTTACGTCAAGTCCAGCTTATTTCCGCGCCGCCGGGCAGCGCCTGTCGGGCCCGCATCAGGCTGTCTGGCGGCAGGCCCTGCATGCGGCAAAACCCGATCACCCAAGCATCATCCATCATCAGGAAATCGAGAACCGCAACCTGGAAATCGGGCTGATCGGCCCGTGCGGCCATATCGGCCGTGTCGGCGCCGGTGGCCCCCAGGAACACCGGCAGCAGGTCTTCGTTCCCAACCAGCCAGGCCAGCGCCTGCAAGGCGATTATTTCTGCCTGATCCTGCGTCATCGGTCCTCCGGGAGTGAATCGTTAAAGAGTTTGTTAAGACTTGTTGTCCAATACTGAAGCCAGCGCAAACAAACACCAACAACATGGGCATGGATACAGGAGCACGCGAATGCCGGGACGTATTCTTGTGGTCGATGACCTGGCAACCAACCGGATCGTCATGAAGGTGCGTCTGGCCGAGGCCTGCTATGACGTGCTTCAGGCAGATGGCGGGCTGGCCGCGCTGGATATCGCGCGGCGTGAACATCCCGATCTGATCCTGCTGGATGTGGTCATGGCTGATCTTGATGGCATTTCGGTTTGCCGGGCGCTGAAATCCGACCCCGCAACCGCTGATATACCCATCATCATGGTGACAGCAGGCCGGAACACCGATGAAAAGGTGCAGGCCCTGGCCGCCGGCGCCGAGGAATTTCTGTCGAAACCCCTGGACGAAGCCACATTGCTGGCCCGCGTGCGCAGCCTTTTGCGTGCGCGGGAAACCGCGCGCGAACTGGCGCTGCGCGACGGCACGCGGCGGGCATTGGGCTTCGCGGAACCCGCCCAGCAATTTACACGGCGCGGCAGTATCGCTTTGCTGGGCGGCAAACTTGCACAGGCGATGCAGTGGAAAAACATGCTGTCGGGCCAGATCAGGGCCGATCTGCAGATCATGACGCGGGCCGAGGCGCTGGCACAACCCGATGCCGATCGGGCACCCGACCTGTTTGTCATCGCTACCGATCTGGATCGGGCGGGCGACGGCCTGCGCCTGTTGACCGATCTGCGCTCGCGTCCGGCCACGCGGCATTCAGCCATCGTCATGGTCGTGCCCATATCCGCGCAGGATGATGCCGCCATGGCGCTGGACCTTGGCGCCAATGACCTGCTGTCACTGCCCTGCGATGCGCGTGAAATGGCCCTGCGCATGGAAACCCAACTGGCGCGCAAACATCAGGCCGACCTGTTGCGGGCCGCGGTCAGGGATGAACTGCGTCTGGCGATGACAGATCCGCTGACAGGGCTGTTCAATCGGCGCTATGCGATGCCGCACCTTGATGCCATCGCCCACAGCGCCGCGCATACAGGTCGGTCATTTGCCCTGATGCTTCTGGATATCGACCGGTTCAAATCCGTGAATGATCAATTTGGCCATGCCGCAGGCGATTGTGTCCTTCAATCCGTCGCCCGGGTTCTGACTGATAATCTGCGGCCCGTCGATCTGATCGCACGGATCGGCGGCGAAGAATTCCTGATCGTCCTGCCCGAAACCAGCGCAGAGCGGGCGATTGCCACGGCCGAACGATTGCGCCAGAATGTTTGCAGCAGCACCATCCCCCTGCCCGGCAAGGCCCGCGCCATCCAGATCAGCGCCAGCATCGGGGTGGCGATTTCAGACCGGACGCTGACCGATACAAAGCGGTTGTTCGCATTGGCCGATGATGCGCTTTATGCCGCCAAGGCCGAGGGGCGAAACCGCGTCACCATCGGAAAAGCCGCCTGAACCTGCGGCGCGCCAAGCCCATCAATCGTCGTTGCGCCGATGGCCGGGCCCGTACCGCAGCATTTCCGTCAGGCGATCTGCGAATGCCGCACGCTCTGCCGCGTTCATTCCCGCGACATGATTGACAAGAACCTGCCGCAGAATGCGGGCCTGATCATCCACCCGCATTTGCTGACGATCCAGCACCCCCTGCGTTGCGGCCGGATCGAACGGATCCGCGCGCAGCAGCTCAAGCACGAGGACGAAATCCTGCCGCATGGCCCTGCGGTTTTCGCGCAGCGCACCGGCCTGTTGCAGGAAGGCGGCCCGAAGTTCTGCCTGATCCTGTGGCGTCAGGGCCCGCGCATATGGGCCGAACCGGGACAGCTCTTCTATCGCGGCGGGCCTGTCCCGGATATTGTGCCGATGGTTCAGCACCGCCCCCAGCACCAGACCGACACACAACAGGTTCAACATCAGCGACGCGCCCAGCACGATCCGCCAACCACGAAATGCCGATTTTGGATCTTTGCTCATATCCCGTCCTCCGCCAACATCCCGTCAAAGCCGGGTATGAAATCCGCCATCTGATAGCTTGCAGTATCGCTTGGCCAAAGCGCCGCCAAAGCCGTATTGATGCCCTCGGGCGCACGATATCCGATCCACAGGCCCGCGACGGCCGCAGCCGCCATGCCGGCCAGTTCGGGCCAGCTGACGGCCAGCCCCTGCAACCACTCCGGCCAGCGAAACGAACCGCGCCGCGACACCGACGCTGCAGTCGGCGGCAGGGCTGTGCGGGCATCGGCCAGGACGCGTTCCATCAAGGTCACTGAGGGCGCGGGGGCGGTTTCGCGCGCCGCATCAAAGAACATGTCCAGGGTGATGTCGTCGCGGTGCTTGTCAGTCATCTTCATACCCCAATTCGGCGCGGCGCCCTGTCAACAATTCGCCCAATCTGCGTTTACCCCGCGCGATCAGGCTTTCCACGGCCTCGACACTTTGCTGCATGATCTCGGCAATCTCGGGGTTTGCAAGCCCTTCGATATGGCGCAGCACCACCGCCTGCCGCTGCCGGTCTGGCAGGGTTTGCAGGGCGCGGTCGAGCGCGGCGGCACGTTGTGCCATCTGCATCTGCGCATCTGCGGCGGGCCGGGGATCAACGGGCTCGGGCACCTGATCCAGCGCCAGCCCCCGCTTTTTGCGTAACCGGTCCGTGCACAGATTGGCCGCGACCCGATACAGCCAGGTCGACACCTGCGCCTCGCCCGGTCGCCAGTCGGGCGCCATCCGCCACAGCCGCAGCATCGCCTCTTGCGCGACATCCTCTGCCTCGGCCGGGTCGCCCAGCATGCGGGCGGCCAGGCGCAAGATACGTGGCGTCAGGCGCAAGGTCAGTGCATGCGCCGCGGCAGCATCGCCCCGGCCATAGGCCATCAGCAATGCTTCGTCCGACGTGTCGCTTTGGGCATCCAGGGCCATATCCATCCTGCGCAAGGCCTATCCTGCCTGCCCCCGGCGCACAATATGCCGGGGGCGCGGGCTTGGGTCAGTCTTCGCGGTGGAACATCCGGCCGCCGTGGCGGTCGCCGTGGTCGTCACCATGGCGCATGCCGGCAAAGCGTGACATCGCGTTGTCGAACTCTTCCTTCGAGATGGCCCCGTCCTTGTCGGTATCGGCCTGAGCGAACATGATATCGCTGCGCGGGGCGCCAAGCTCTTCCTTGCTGAGCATGTCGTCGCCATTTCTGTCCATCAGGCCGATCATGCGCTCCGCATGCATCGTGCGCCACTGCGTGCGGTTTTCGTCGCGGGCGCTGCGCGCAAAGGCACTGATTTCATCCGGCACGACAGAACCGTTCTTGTCGGTATCCATTTCGGCGAAACGCTCGGCTATGCGGGCCTGGATTTCCTCCAGGGTCAACGCGCCATCCTTGTTGGCATCGGCCTGTTCGAACCTGCCCTGCATCATACCCATTCCTGCATGGTCCTGTGGCCCCTTTGCCATCGCCGGAATTGCGCTCACCGCCAGTGCCGCACCCAAAACCAGGGCCGAACAGCGGGTCAAAATCTTGTTGCGTGACATCATGTATCTCCTGTTGTGCCTCTGCGGGCCGGGCACGATCCTGTATCGTCACCCATTTCCCCAAACGGGCGGCGCGAGGATTTCCGTCGCGCAGCGCATGAAATTTCATCCCTTGCGACACGGCGACGCGCTCCCCTGTATTTGAGGTGCCAAACTGATATATAGCCATCGACTGCCAGCCCCCGCGCGACAAAAGGATCAAAATGATGACACAGCCAACCGAACGGCCCTTGCGGCCTGCCCTGCTGCGCGGTTGGCGTGGTCGTTGTCCCAATTGTGGGGCAGGGCCGGTTTTGCACAGTTATCTAAAGGTTCATCCGACCTGCCCTGCCTGCCAGGAAGAGTTGCACCATCACCGGGCCGATGATGGCCCAGCCTATCTGACGATCTTGGTCGTCGGGCATCTGATGGCGCCCATGATTTTATGGGCCTTCGCGACCTTCCGACCAGACCCTCTGGTTTTGGCCAGCACATTTACAGTTGGCTGCGTCGGTTTGTCGCTTTATCTTCTGCCCAAGTTCAAGGGGGCGCTGGTCGCATTGCAATGGGCCAAGCGGATGCACGGGTTTGGGGAATATGCTGAATACAATTGACAAATCCGCCGTTCGGAATGCGGCGACGGTTATTTTGCTGCGCGATGCGGCCACCCAACCAAAGGTTTTGATGGGCCAGCGCGGCGCGCAGGCCGCGTTCATGCCCAACAAGTTCGTGTTTCCCGGTGGGGCAGTTGATGCCGTCGATGGCACCATACCTCTTGCCTGCCCGATCAATTCCGCCTGCGACGCCCGCCTGCGTGTGGATGCCGATGCATCACTGGCGCAGGCGTTCATCGCCGCCGCCATACGCGAGGTCTGGGAAGAAACCGGGCTGATTTTTGGCTCGGCCGGCGCATGGGCGATCGAGCCCCCGAAAGGCTGGCGCGGATTTGCGGCATCCGGCCATCTTCCTGACCCCAGTGGGTTCAATTTCATATTCCGGGCATTGACGCCGCCGGGCAAACCCCGCCGCTTCGATGCGCGCTTCTTCCTGGTCGAGGCCGATCGCGCGGTGGGCGATCTGGATGATTTTTCCCGCGCCGAGGACGAGCTGTCGCACCTTCAGTGGATCCCGCTGGAACAGGCCAAGCAATTCGACCTGCCATTCGTGACGGAAGTGGTCCTGTCCGAGGTTTCGGGTCTGCTGAAAACCGGCTTGCCCCCGCAAAGCGTGCCGTTCTTTCGCAATGACGAAAGCGGCTCAAAGCTGCTGCGGATCGAATAACCCGATCAGGCCAGCAAGACGATCATCACGATTGAAAGGGCGATCAGGGCGATTCCGGCGGTTTCACGCCCGCGCAGGGGCTCGTGAAAGATCAGGGTCGACACGAATATGCTGAATATCAGCTCGATCTGCCCCAGAGCCCGCACATAGGCCGCATGTTGCAGCGTAAAGGCGATAAACCAGCCCAGCGATCCCAACATGCCTGCGACCCCGACCAATGTGGTGCGTCGCCAATGGGCCAGCACTTTCGCAACCTGCCCCGGTTCGCGAACACGCAACCACAGCACCATCGCCAGCGTTTGTGCGGCCGTTACGACCGCCAGCGTCAGCGCGGCACGCAAGAGAAAATCGCCGCTATCCAGCGCCTGTGTCGCACCCCGGTATCCGATGGCCGAAATCCCGAAGCCCGCCCCCGCCATCAGGCCCAGCCCCGACGCCTTGTTCCATATGCGCCATCCAGCCACCACGGTGCCGGGTGGGCGCGACAAGACAATCAGCCCTACCAGCCCCAGCAGGATGGCAATCACGCCCCAGGTGCTGATGCCTTCGCCCAGAATGATCAATGCGAACAGTGCCGTCAAAACGGTTTCGGTCTTGGTGAAGGCAATACCTACGGCAAAATTGCGCTGCGCGAAAAGCGCGACAGTGGCCAGCGTTGCCAGAATTTGCGACAGCCCCCCGGCCAATGCAAAGATCCAGAACCGCGCCGGCATTGCGGGTATGGCCGTGCCGCTTCGTTCCACCAGCACCAGCGCCAGCCCCGCCGCCAGAGGCGCCGCGAAAACAAAGCGTGAAAACGTCGCGCCGCCGGTGCTGAGCCCGGCGGTCTTCAGCTGCTTTTGCAACATGAACCGCGCGGTCTGAAAACCTGCTGCGGCCAGGGTGGCGATAATCCAAAGCTCCATCCCGTCATTTGTCATGGCAATAGCGGGCGACACAATGGCAATTCCTGTGTGCGCTGGCCAAGCGTCGGGGGCTGCGCTAAACCGGGGCCGAACATATATAAAGGCCCGCCCATGTCGCGTATCCTGATCACCTCTGCCCTGCCCTATATCAATGGCATCAAGCATCTGGGAAACCTGGTTGGCAGCCAGTTGCCCGCCGATCTTTATGCCCGCTACATGCGTCAGCGCGGGCATGAGGTGATGTTCATCTGCGCCACCGACGAACACGGCACCCCGGCCGAGTTGGCCGCCGCGAAAACCGGTGAAGATGTCGCCGATTACTGCGCGCGGATGCATTCCGTTCAGGCCGATCTTGCGCATGGGTTCCGACTGTCATTCGATCATTACGGGCGGTCATCCTCGACGCGCAACCGCGCTCTGACGCAGCATTTCGCGGGCAAGCTGGCCGAAAACGGTTTCATCGAGGAAGTGACCGAAAAACAGGTTTTTTCCCATGCCGACAACCGCTTTCTGCCCGACCGTTATATCGAGGGCACCTGCCCCAATTGCGGCTATGACCGGGCGCGCGGCGATCAGTGTGAAAACTGCACCAAACAGCTGGACCCGACCGACCTGATCAACCCGCGCTCGGCGATATCGGGTTCGACAGATCTGGAAATTCGCGAAACCAAGCATCTGTATCTGCGACAATCGGCCCTGAAGGGCGAAATCGACGCCTGGATTGACAGCCAGCAGGGCTGGCCGGTGCTGACCACATCCATCGCCAAGAAATGGCTGCATGATGGTGACGGGCTGCAAGACCGGGGCATCACGCGTGATCTGTTCTGGGGCGTGCCTGTCAAGAAGGGCGATCAGGACTGGCCCGGCATGGAAGGCAAGGTTTTCTATGTCTGGTTCGATGCGCCCATCGAATACATCGCGGCGACCGCCGAATGGGCCGATGCGCAAGGATTGTCGGACAAGGAATGGGAACGCTGGTGGCGCACTGACAAGGGCGCGCAGGATGTTCGATATGTGCAATTCATGGGCAAGGATAACGTGCCATTTCACACACTGTCCTTCCCCGCCACGATCATGGGATCGCGCGAGCCGTGGAAGCTGGTCGATTACATCAAGTCATTCAACTATCTGAACTATGACGGCGGCCAGTTTTCCACCAGTCAGGGGCGCGGCGTGTTCATGGATCAGGCCCTGTCGATCCTGCCAGCGGATTACTGGCGCTGGTGGCTTTTGTCCCATGCGCCCGAAAACAGCGACAGTGAATTCACCTGGGAAAACTTTCAGGCCAGCGTGAACAAGGACCTGTCCGATGTTCTGGGCAATTTCGTCTCGCGCGTCACCAAGTTCTGCCGCTCCAAATTCGGCGAGGTGGTGCCAACCGGCGGCGCGATGGGGCCGCGTGAACAGGCGTTGATTGCCGATCTGACAGCGCGATTGAAGGCCTATGAAGGCCATATGGAGGCGATAGAGGTGCGCAAGGCCGCGGCCGAGCTGCGCGCGATCTGGGTGGCTGGCAACGAATACCTGCAAAGTGCCGAGCCTTGGGCCGTGTTCAAGACCGATCCTGAAGCCGCCGCCGCCATCGTGCGCCTGTCGCTGAACCTGATCCGGCTGTATGGAATCCTGTCGCGTCCCTTTATCCCGGATGCCGCCGAAACGTTGCTGGCGGCCATGGGCGGTGGCGATGACTGGCCCCATGACCTGACCCAGGCCCTGACGGCGGCGCGCGCCGGTGACAGCTTCAGCGTGCCCGAAAACCTGTTTCGCAAGATCAGCGACGAAGAGCGTGAAGACTGGTCGACGACATTCGCCGGGGTCAGGCATTAAGGCAGAGGCGGCTTGTTGGCAAAAACCCCTCTGCCTGCGCAGCTTTTCCTCTTGACGCTATGCCGGTGCTCCCTTAGTCAACGCTCGCTCATGGCGGAGTAGCTCAGTTGGTTAGAGCAGCGGAATCATAATCCGCGTGTCGGGGGTTCAAGTCCCTCCTCCGCTACCAGCAATCCCTGAATCAGGTATCATGTCTGCGGGATTTCCGGCTAATCCGCCTTTTCAGCCACCCAGACCGTGCGCGTAGACAGATCTGGATTGGGCTGCAGGCCCGCGTCGCGCAGGATGCGTTTGCAGCGCTTCATGCCGGCGACCTCATAGATACCGGGGTGAAACTCTATCACCATCGCCCTGATGCCGGACAGGTCGGCATGTTCAAGAAATGGCAGCTCGCCGCCCTCGATATCCATCAGGATGATATTCGGATTCAACTCTTGCCGCAGCTCGTCGAAATCCGCGGTCGGCACGTCTACCTGTTCTTTCGCACGATCAGGATCGCCCCCAAGCGACGATCCCAGATAAGAGCTGTGTATTTGAAATGTCATGTGGTCGGCACGGTCGGGGGCGCTGACCAACACCTGATTGCGCACCGATATCACCCCGTCCAGACCATTGGCCGCATAGAGCGCCTGAACATGGGGAATCAAATGCGGGTTGGCCTCGAACGATACGACGCGCGCGGGTGCGCGGTTGCGCGCGGTCACCGCCCCGACGATGCCCAGCCCTGCCCCCAGTTCCAGAACCCGGTCGCCAGCACGCACCACATGCAGCGCCCCGGCAATTTCCTGTCCTTCATAGCGGGCGGCATTGATCCGCGCGATGCGGGTGTCATTCAGAAATGGTGACGCGGGAACATCAACACCCAGGCAATGGGCCGCAATCTGTGTCATCATCTGCTCAACGTTTCTTTACGAATTCAGTCAATATCACGATGCGCTGACCGTCAACACGGCCTTCGATCTGGGCGGCATTATCAGCCACAAGGCTGATCCCGCGCACAGCCGTTCCGCGCTTGGCGGTAAAACCAGCGCCCTTGACCGGCAGATCCTTGATCAGTGTCACGGTATCGCCCTGCGCCAGCACCACGCCGTTGCTGTCGCGGTGCAGGATATCGCCACCGGCCCCGGCCTGGGCCCATTCCAGAATGTCGTCTTCAAGATACAACATATCCAGCGCCTCGGCGGCCCAGGGTTCGTCTTTCAGCTGCGACAGCTTGCGCCAGGCCAGCACCTTAACCGCGGGAACCTCGGACCACATCGACGACATCAGGCAGCGCCAGTGCTGGGTGTCGGCGGTCTCGCCGGCGCAGGTCGCACACAGCGCCACCTGATCGTCGCGCGGCGGCACATTGACCGCGATTTCAGCCTGCCCGGCGCATAGTTCACAGGCACCGCCACTGCGTTGTGTCAGCATTGCATCCATCGCAATTCTCTTTCTTCTTCGTCCAAGGGTCGGGAAACAGGTGCACCGAATTCTCTTGCAATGTCACGCACAAACGCCCATGTTCCCTGTGCGACGTTATTCTGTATCGACCACTGTCTTCCCTCACACGGCTGTCAGTCTTTCGATCCTACCCTGACCAAGCCGGGCTGCCGCACTCTCGCGGGCAGCATTTTGAAGGAGACTACGGTATGGCTACTGGCACCGTAAAATGGTTCAACGAAACTAAAGGCTTCGGCTTCATTGCCCCCGATGGCGGCAGCAAAGACGTGTTCGTGCACATCACTGCACTGGAACGCGCTGGCCTGCGCACGCTGGCCGACAATCAGAAAGTCAGCTTCGACATCGAAGCCGGCCGTGATGGTCGCGAAAGCGCCACCAATATCGCGCTGAAGTAAGCCTTTTCGCAGATATTCCGGATCAGGGCGCCTTTGGCGCCCTTTTTCATGCCGGCTCACATGTCACGACACCAAAGGCGCATCCGCCTTGTCGGCATTATATTCAAAGTCAGATCATGCAGAGATTTGGTGGAGTCGATCGGGATCGAACCGACGACCTCGTCATTGCGAACGACGCGCTCTCCCAACTGAGCTACGACCCCAACAGGCGTTGCATTAGGCGAAATGCCCCGCAATAGTCAAGCAGGCTGGCGGCTGTGCTGGCGCACGAAGGCCTCGATCTCCGCGGCCGGACGGGCCCCGGCAAGGCGCGCCACCTCGCGGCCATTCTGAAACAGGATCAGGGCGGGAATACCGCGAATATTATATTTCGTAGATACCTGCGGATGATCCTGGGTGTCGATCTTGGCCAAACGCGCTTTGGGGCCCAACGCCTGCGCGGCCTGGGCAAACTGTGGCGCCATCATCCGGCATGGCCCACACCAGGGTGCCCAGAAATCGACAAGCAGCGGCAGATCATCGGTGCGCGCGGCCTTGTCCAGCATGGCCGCGTCCAGGGCACGCACCTTGCCATCCGCCAGTTTCGTACCGCAAGTGCCACACTTTGGCCCCGCCCCCACCCGATCAGCCGGTGCCCTGTTGGTGGTGCCGCATTCAAGACAAACAAGCTTTACATTGGCTGTCATTCGCGCCCCCTATATTCAACTTAAGGAATATATTGTGGCCGGCCACGCATTCTGCAAGCCCTTATCGTTGGACAATTTGCAAGGCCGTGCCAAGTTGTAATCTGCATGTCGGCCCCGGAGGGCGTATTGTGAAGCTTCAAGACGTGACGTTCTCGGGAACAATGTTTGCTGTGCATAAATGGTCACGGCGGCTGTGGGTGCGCACGATCTTGATCGCCTGCATGGCCATCATTGCGGCGATCGCAAGTCGGTTGCTGAACTTCATAATCCCCGAAGTGGTGGTCAAGGCCATCAGCGACGGTTCGGTTGCGCAGATATTAGAGATCATGGCCTCCAGCATGCTGGCGGTCACGATCTTTTCGCTGTCGGTGATGGTATCGGCGCGTCAGGCGGCCTCGACCCAGGTCACGCCACGCTCGCATCAGCTGCTGCTTGAGGACACCGTGACCCATTCGGTTCTGGCAACGTTTTTGGGCGCCTTCGTGTTTTCGTTGGTGGCGCTTATTGAATTGACTACCGGGTTCTACGGGCAACGGTCGGCAGTGGTGATCCTTGCCTTTACATTACTGGTGATCAGCATGGTGGTGGTCGCCATTTTGCGCTGGATCAATCACCTGTCCGATTTGGGCAGTGTCGTGGAAACAACCAAGCGAGTCGAGGAAGCGGCTGCTGGGGCGTTGGAACAGCGGGTAGAATTCCCCTGCCTTGGGGCCAATGCGCTGACCGATGGCCAGTTGGAAATTCCGGCGCGGGCGCAAGTCCTGGCCGCGCAACGCACCGGCTATATCCAGCATGTCGATCTGAGCGGGCTGTCCAGATGCGCCGAACAGGCGGGCGGCAATGTATTTATCCTTGCGGCGCCTGGAAAATTGGTGACCCCCGGCGAAACTCTGCTGTTCTATACCGGTGATATCGACGAAACCGCGCTGCGCCGGGCCCATACGATCGGTGATACCCGCCGGTTCGATCAAGACCCCCGCTTTGGTGCTGTGGTGCTGGCCGAGATTGCCCAGCGCGCCCTATCCCCCGGCATCAACGATCCGGGCACCGCAATTGACATCATCGGTCGGCTGCTGCGCGTTCTGATCCCGTTCCGCGACGAAACACGGCTGCGCGACAATGTCAAATTTCCACGACTGTGGATGGTTCCGGTCACTGCAAAGGCGCTGCTTCAGGACGGGTTTGAACCGATCATGCGCGATGGTGCTGGCATGATCGAGGTGCAAATCCGGCTGCAAAAGGCGCTGGCGCGCCTGGCGCAAAGCCCGGATTCCGCCATGGCGCAGGCAGCCCGCGACGCCTCGCAGCGGGCGCTGACAGTCGCGTTACAGCAGCAAAGGCTGGACGAAGACAGGGACAGGCTGACAGAACTGTCGGTAAAGTGACCTATTCCGCCGCCTCGGCATAGCTTTCGACCGGCGGGCAGGTGCAGGTAAAGTTCCGGTCGCCCCAGACGTTATCGACGCGGCCCACGGGGGGCCAGTATTTGTCCACCCGGAACGATCCCGGCGGGAAACAGCCCTGTTCGCGGCTGTATGGCCGGTCCCAGTCGGCGACCAGATCGTTGACCGTATGGGGCGCGTTTTTCAGCGGGTTGTTGGCGCGGTCCATCTCGCCCGCCTCGATCGCGGCAATCTCGGCGCGGATCGCCAGCATCGCATCGCAGAACCGGTCCAGCTCGGCCTTGGTCTCGCTTTCGGTCGGCTCCACCATCAGGGTTCCGGCCACCGGCCAGCTCATGGTGGGCGCGTGAAAACCGTTGTCGATCAGCCGCTTGGCGATATCTTCGACGCTCACACCGGCGCTGTCGTCAAAGGGGCGGGTATCCAGAATACATTCATGGGCGACGCGGCCCTCTTTGCCCTTGAACAGCACGCCATAGGCGCCCTGCAACCGTGCCGCGATATAATTGGCGTTCAGGATCGCCACCTTGGTCGCCTGGGTCAGCCCCGCGCCGCCCATCGCCAGGCAATAGGCCCAGGAGATCAGCAGGATCGAGGCCGATCCATAGGGCGAGGCCGAAACCGGCCCTTCACCCGTCCCGGTACGCGGGTCGCCCGGCAGGAAGGGCGCCAGATGCGCCTTGACCCCGATCGGCCCCATGCCCGGCCCGCCGCCGCCATGCGGAATGGCAAAGGTCTTGTGCAGATTCAGGTGGCTGACATCGGCGCCGATCTCGCCGGGTTTCGACAGGCCGACCATCGCGTTCATGTTGGCCCCGTCCAGATAGACCTGCCCGCCATATTGATGGGTGATCGCGCAAACCTCGCGCACGGTTTCCTCGAACACGCCATGGGTGGAGGGATAGGTGATCATGCAGGCGGCCAGATTATCGCCCGCCGCCGCGGCCTTGGCGCGGAAATCGTCCAGATCGATATCGCCATTGGCGGCCGATTTCACCACGACGACCTTCATGCCGCACATCTGTGCGCTGGCCGGGTTGGTGCCATGGGCCGAGACCGGGATCAGGCAGACCTTGCGGTGCCCCTGTCCCTGCGCCCGATGATAGGCGGCAATCGTCAACAGACCGGCATATTCGCCCTGCGCGCCCGAATTGGGCTGCAATGACATCGCGTCATAGCCGGTGATCTGGCACAGCCGTGCCGACAGATCGGCCACGACATGGGCGTACCCCAGCGCCTGATCGGCCGGGGCAAACGGGTGCAGATGCGCGAATTCCGGCCAGGAGATTGGCATCATCTCGACCGCCGCGTTCAGCTTCATCGTGCAGCTGCCCAGCGGGATCATCGCCCGGTCCAGCGCCAGATCGCGGTCGGCCAGACGGCGCATATAGCGCATCATCTCGGTCTCGGCCCGGTTCATCTGGAACACCGGATGGGTCAGATAATCGCTCTGGCGGAACAGCGCGTCGGGAATCCGATAGCGGGGCGCGCGGTCGGCATCGGACCGCTCCACGCCAAAGGCCGCCCAGACATTGCGGATGCTTTCCCAGCGGGTGGTTTCATCCAGCGTGATGCCGATCCGGGTCTGGCCGACCTTGCGCAGGTTGATCTCGCGCGCGCGGGCGTTTTGCAGGATCACGCCCTGCATCGGCCCGACCTCGACCGTGATCGTGTCAAAGAACGTATCAGGCGTGACGATGAACCCGGCCTCTTCCAGCCCGTCGGCCAGATGCACGGTCCTGGAATGGATACCTTGCGCGATCGCCTTCAGCCCCTTGGCCCCATGAAACACCGCGTAAAACCCGGCCATCACCGCCAGCAGCGCCTGCGCGGTGCAGACGTTCGATGTGGCCTTTTCGCGGCGGATATGCTGTTCGCGCGTTTGCAGCGCCAGACGATAGGCCTTGTTGCCGCGCGCATCGACCGATACGCCGACGATCCGGCCCGGCATCGCGCGCTTATAGTCATCGCGGCAGGCCATATAGGCCGCATGCGGCCCGCCATAGCCCATCGGCACGCCGAACCGCTGGGTGCTGCCCACCGCGATATCGGCCCCCATCGCGCCCGGTTCCTTCAACAGGGTCAGCGCCATCGGGTCGGCCACGACGATGCCGAGCGCGCCCTTGTCGTGCAGGGACGCGATCACATCGGTGAAATCGGTGACCTGGCCGTGGGTGCCCGGATACTGAAACACCCCGGCAAAGACCGCCGCCGGTTCCAGATCGGCGGGATCGCCGACAATCACCGCGATGCCCAGCGGCTCGGCGCGGGTGCGGATCACCGCGATATTCTGCGGGTGACAGTTTTCATCGACGAAAACTGCCGTCGCTTTCGATTTGGCAAGGCGCTGCGCCATGGTCACCGCCTCGGCGCAGGCTGTCGCCTCGTCCAGCAGGGACGCATTGGCCACCGGCAGCCCGGTCAGATCGGTCACCATGGTCTGAAAGTTCAGCAATGCCTCTAGCCGACCCTGGCTGATTTCCGGCTGATAGGGGGTATAGGCGGTATACCAGGCGGGATTTTCCAGAATGTTGCGCTGGATCGCGGGCGGGGTGACCGTGCCGTGAAACCCCTGCCCGATCATCGAGGTAAAGACCCGGTTCTGCTTGGCCACCTGGCGCAGATGCCACAGCAATTCGCGCTCCGACAAGGGCGGGCCGAATTCCAGCGGCTGCGCCTGGCGGATGCTGGCCGGAACCGTCTGGTCGATCAACTGGTCCAGACTGTCCACCCCCAGCACCTTGAACATCTCGGCCATTTCCTCGGGCGAGGGGCCGATATGGCGGCGATTGGCGAAATCATAGGGATCGTAATCGGTGGGGGTGAAGGGCATCATATGCTCCGGTCAGGCGGAATGGGTCAGTATAGTCAAAAGCGTTTCGGCGGGATCACGCGATGAAATCCTTGTATTCGGCCTCGTCCATCAGATCGTCCAGCGCGGATAGGTCTTCGACCTTCATCTTGAAAAACCAGGCGTCCCCCTGCGGATCGTCATTCACAAGGCTGGGGTTATCGACCAGCGCCGTGTTCACCTCGACGATCTCGCCATCCAGCGGGGCCAGAATATCGGATGCGGCCTTGACGCTTTCGATCACCACGACCTCGTCATCCTTGGTCACGATATCGCCTTCCTCGGGCAGTTCGACGAATACCACATCGCCCAGCTGTTCGGCGGCATATTCGGTGATGCCCACGACCACCACATCGCCCTCGACATTCAGCCATTCATGTTCTTCGGTGAATTTCATCATCGTTCCTCAACGTTTATAGGTTGCTGTTCTGAACGGCAGCGCCGTGATGGTGGCGGGCAGGCGCTTGCCACGCACCTCGGCCCAGATTGTGGTGCCGGGGGTGGCTTGTCCAGCGGGGACATAGCCCATCGACATCGGCCCTTCGATTGACGGGCCATAGGCCCCCGAGGTGACATGGCCGATCGGATCGGCGGCGGCCTCGTCGGCAAACAGCAAGGTGCCGTCGCGCATGGGCGCGCGCCCGTCGGGGCGCAGACCGACCCGCAGGCGCGCCGGACCCTGTTCCAGTTGGTCAAGAATGCGCCCCGCCCCGGGAAAACCGCCAGCCCGCGCGCCGCCTTTGCGCCGCACCTTCTGGATCGCCCTGCCAAGGGCCGCTTCGGCCGGGGTGGTCGTGGTGTCGATGTCATGGCCATAAAGGCACAGGCCCGCCTCCAGCCGCAGACTGTCGCGCGCGCCGAGCCCGATGGGTGCGACGGCGGGATCGGCCAACAGCGCCCGCGCAAAGGCAACCGCATGGGTATCCGCCACTGAAATCTCATAGCCATCCTCGCCGGTATAGCCCGACCGGCTGATCCACAGATCACCAAAACCCGAGGGCAGGATCGCCACATCCATGAAGCGCATCGCCGCCGCACCGGGCACAAGGTTTTCCAGAACAGCTTCGGCCGCTGGACCCTGCAGGGCAAGCAGGGCGCGATCGGTGATTTCCTGAACCTCAATGCCCGCCAGATGCGCCCGCATATGGGCGATATCATCGGCCTTGCAGGCAGCATTGACGACCAGAAACAGGTGATCGCCGCGATTGGCGATCATCAGATCATCCAGAATGCCGCCATCGTCATTGGTGAACAGACCATAGCGCTGCCGCCCCGGTGCAAGCCCCAGCAGATCGGCCGGCACCAGCGTTTCCAGCGCCCGCGCGGCATCGGCCACGTCACCCGTGGCGGCGCGCAGGATCACCTGCCCCATATGGCTGACATCGAAAAGCCCCGCCGCAGCACGGCACTGCAGATGCTCCTTCAACACGCCCAACGGATATTGCACGGGCATCGCATAGCCCGCGAAGGGCACCATCTTTGCCCCAAGTTCCAGATGCAGGTCGTAAAGCCCCGTTCGTTTCAGATCCGCCATGCGGCCCATCCCGTCCTGGCCGGAAACCCGGCACCGCCCGCGCCCCCGATTGGCCGCAGGTCCGATGCCCCCTCTGTCCCTTTGCCTGAGATCGTTATCCCTTCGGCGGGCGCGCGCGCCTCTCTCCAGAGTGTCCTGCCCCGCAAGGGTTCTTTTGCCTGAGAGTTTACCGGGGCGGTTGCTCCTTCGGCACCGGGGTTGCCCCCGGATTCTCCCGATGCGGATACGTCAAATTAGATCAGCCACGATAAGGCGGCAAGGGATTTCGCGCCTGCCGCACGGTTTGGAAATTGTGGCGCGGGAAGCGCCCGGGCCGAACGGGCGGTGCCCCGGGGCGTGACGCAATTGCGCCGCTGACGGGGATCACAACAGAGGGCAGCGCCCGAACCGTGGGATGGGCGAGACGCGCCCGCGTCGCGCCACAGGCGTGCCTTTGGCACGACGGGGGCGGTTCGGGCGCCGCCCGGTCAAAGGGGCCGGGCGGGGTTTTCCGCCAGGTCTTACGTTCGGAAATCGGGGCGCGTCTGCCTGGGCGGGCGCGGAAACGCGCCTGCCGAGGGGCAGGCAGGCGCGGTCCGATTTGTCACGGGACAAATCGGGCAGAAAGGGGTAGATGAGTTGCATGCACGATACGTTTGCTAAATTTTTGAGGTCAGCAATGTTGCCTTAGCAATCGCTTCATCCAAGAATCCGAGTGCTTCGTTGGCACCCGGAAAATAGGATGAGGGGTGTGCGCATTCATTCCGCTTGTGAAGCATTCCATGTAACGCTTTCATTTCGCCTTTCGAAAATACTCCCACTTCTTTTAGCGTTTGTATAATTGCGAAATCTCCGTTTGCTTCGGCCAGCGAAACCTCGTCTGTGAAGTTCCAATTAGACCTCAAAGCCTTCACCGAAATAGAATTCTTAACACAAAGCTTAAGTATTAGATCAGCCACGGCAGCCCAAGCCATCACTATTGCGGCGCGAAATACCCCAGCCTCAATGCATCTTACGGATTGCTTGAGGAGATCTGCTTGCGCTATCGTTAATTTTGATACGTTCTCAAGCGCCAAATGGGCGTTATAAGCCCGCTGGCGTACTGAGCCATCGCTGGTGCCGAGTATTGACGAAGCATCCGCCTCAAATTCGCGTACATTGACAAGCAACGTGCCTAGGTTGAAAGTCATGTTAGAAGTTTTGCCTTCATCGCCTCAAAGAACTTCTCATAGACCTCACCGGTCGCATCGGGCGGGAGTTGCATTTGAATATTGATGTTAATGACCGGCGCATTGGCAAAGCTGGTTGCGCTGCCGCCCGCAACTCCCGATCTTTGCTCGTAAGGCGATTCACTTGGTTCACGCAGCGCGGTTTCTGCGGCTTGCCCGTCGATCGAAGAACTAAAATCTCCCAATCCGCACAACGTTTGGAACGTGGTGACTATCCGTTGTACTGAATCCTTTGAAGCAGTCGAGTTAGCGGCAAAGTAGTTTGTTAGAACTTCCGCGTCCCGCATATGGGCGTCAGGATACATTGCAAATAGGTTCGCGTAACCCTGCCTTACCCCTTTTGCAATGGCGACGCGCGAACTACCTCGCATTTCCTTCCAAAGGTCGGTTGGCGCGCCACTCCGCTTGTTCTCCAACAATCCAATAAACTTAAGAACATTCAAAAATCTCTGATCATGGCTACTCTTATAACCCAACGCATCCAACGACTTAGCATCGAACTTCGCCGGCACGCCGATGCCCTTAATCTTTTCCATAAATGCTTTGAACTTGTCAGGCGCCATCACTTGAGGGAACTCATAGGCCATATGTCAAACTCCGAAGACTTTGAGCATGGCACTACATTTAGCGCGCACTTGTCAAGCAAACACTACTCATCCATCTTCAACGCAGCAATAAACGCCGTCTGCGGGATCTCCACTTTCCCGAACTGGCGCATCTTCTTCTTACCCGCCTTCTGCTTTTCCAGCAGCTTTTTCTTGCGGGTCGCATCGCCGCCATAGCATTTCGCGGTCACGTCCTTGCGCATCGCCGACAACGTCTCGCGCGCGATGACGCGGCCACCGATGGCGGCCTGGATGGGGATCTTGAACATGTGGCGGGGGATCAGGTCTTTCAGCTTTTCGACCATGGCGCGGCCGCGCGCCTCGGCCCGGTCGCGATGCACCATGATCGACAGCGCATCGACGGGTTCGTCATTCACCAGGATCGACATTTTCACAAGGAAATCCTCGCGATAGCCCAGCATCTGGTAATCGAAACTGGCGTAGCCTTTGGTGACCGATTTCAGCCGGTCATAGAAATCGAACACCACCTCGGCCAAGGGCAGGTCATAGACCACCATCGCGCGGTTGCCGGCATAGGTCAGGTCCATCTGGATGCCGCGCCGGTCCTGGCACAGTTTCAGCACATCGCCCAGATATTCGTCGGGCACCAGGATCGTCGCCTTGATGCGCGGTTCCTCGATATGATCGACGAAGGTCAGATCGGGCATGTCGGCGGGGTTGTGCAATTCGCGCACCTCGCCATCCTTCATGTGCAGGTGGAACACGACCGAGGGCGCGGTGGTGATCAGGTCGATATCGTATTCGCGTTCCAGCCGGTCGCGGATCACCTCCAGATGCAGCAGGCCGAGGAAGCCACAGCGAAAGCCAAAGCCAAGGGCGGCCGATGTTTCCATCTCATAGCTGAAGGATGCGTCGTTCAGCGCCAGTTTCTCGATCGCCTCGCGCAGGTCTTCAAATTCATTGGCATCGACCGGGAAAAGGCCGCAGAACACCACCGGTTGCGCGGGCTTGAAACCCGGCAATGGGGTTTCGCAGCCCTTTTTCTCGGTCGTGATCGTGTCGCCGACGCGGGTGTCGCGCACCTGCTTGATGGATGCGGTCAGAAAGCCGATCTCGCCCGGGCCAAGTTCGGCGATATCCTGCATCTTGGGGCGGAAAACGCCCAGCTTTTCAATCGGATACAGGCCGCCCGTCTTCATCATGCGGATGCGGTCGCCCTTGTGCAGCACCCCGTCGATCACGCGGATGATGACGACGACGCCCAGATAGCTGTCGTAATAGCTGTCGACCAGCATCGCCTTCAGCGGCGCATCGCGATCGCCCTTTGGCGCGGGCAAGCGGGTCACGATGGCCTCAAGCACATCCGGGATGCCGATGCCGGTCTTGGCGCTGATCTGGATGGCGTTGCTGGCATCGATACCGATCACATCCTCGATCTGTTCGGCCACCCGCGCGCAATCGGCCGCCGGCAGGTCGATCTTGTTCAGAACCGGGACGATTTCGTGGTTCGCATCAATCGCCTGATAGACATTGGCCAGCGTCTGCGCCTCGACGCCTTGGGTGGCATCCACCACCAGCAGCGATCCCTCCACGGCGCGCATCGAACGCGACACCTCATATCCGAAATCGACATGGCCGGGCGTGTCGATCAGGTTCAGGACATAGGTATTGCCGTCTTTGGCGGGATATTCGATGCGAACGGTCTGGGCCTTGATGGTGATGCCGCGTTCGCGCTCGATATCCATGCTGTCGAGCATCTGCGCCTTCATGTCACGCTCGGCCACAGTGCCAGTCAGCTGGATCAGCCGATCGGCAAGCGTGGATTTACCGTGGTCGATATGCGCCACGATGGAAAAATTGCGGATTTTTGCAAGCTCGGTCATTGCGCCGATATGATTGGGTTTTGGGGCGTGGTCAAGCGGTCGCCGCATCAGGCGATCGGCAGATATTGCGTCATCGCGCCCATCGCCGATGGACTTGGCCCTCTGGCGCCCATAACCTGCACACCAAACAAATGACGGGGGAAGACATGGCATTCATCAAAACCGAAAACCCGGCACCCGGCGTGGTGCTGCTGACGCTGGACAGGCCCGAGGCCCGCAACGCGCTGTCGATCGCGCTGCGGCAGGAATTGACCGATGCGCTGGCCGCCTGTCGCGATGATGATGCGGTGCGCTGCGTGGTGATTGCAGGCGGGGAAAAGGTGTTTGCCTCGGGCGCGGATCTGAAGGAACTGGCGTCGCGCCGCCCCAACAGCCCGGTCTGGCTGGAGGTGGACAAACACTGGAAAGCCTGGGCCGCCTTTCCCAAGCCGATGATCGCAGCGGTGCGCGGCGTCGCCTTTGGCGGCGGGTTTGAACTGGCCCTGCATGCCGATATCATTCTGGCTGGGCAATCGGCACGCTTTTCCCTGCCCGAGATCAAGCTGGGCCTGTTGCCGGGCGGGGGCGGATCACAGCGGTTGGTGCGGGCGGTCGGCAAATACACCGCGATGCGCTATCTTCTGACCGGCGATGTGATGTCGGCGGATACAGCGCGCGACCTGGGCGTGGTGGCCGAAGTTCTGCCAGATGATCAGGTGATTGCCACCGCGGTCGACATGGCAGGCCGTATTGCGGCCAATGCGCCACTGGCGGCACGTCAGATCAAGGATATCGTGCTAACCGGGGCCGACGCCCAACTGGAGGTGGGACTGAGCCTGGAGCGCAAGGCGGTGCTGATCCTGTCGGGTTCGGAAGACATGCAGGAAGGGGTCGCCGCATTCTTCGAAAAGCGGCAACCGCAGTTTCAGGGCAAATAACGTCAGGCGGCAGAAATGCCGCCATTGACGCTGATTGCCTGCCCGGTCAGCTTGGATGCGGCCGGGCTGGCCAGAAACACCACCAGCGGCGCGATGTCGGCAGGCGTGACGACACCCAGCCGGGCCTTGGATTCGGCCTTCTGGAATACCTTGCGGCTGAACTCCTGCGCCATGACCCGGTTATAGCCATCGGTGCCGGCGACAATCGACGGGGTAACCACATTCACGCGAATGCCGTGCCGCGACTGTTCCAGCGCCATCCCGCGCGAGAACATGATCGTGCCGGCCTTGCCCGCGCCGATCACCGATTCACCCGGCGTGGCGATCTTGCCCGCATCCGAGGCGATGTTGACGATCACGCCGTTCTTGCGTTCGATCATATGGGCCATGGCGGCATTGCAGGTGTAGATCACGCTCATCATATGGGCGGCAATCTGGGCGTCGATTTCGGCCGGTTCCGCCTGGTGGAACGGGCGCGGCGAATGCTGCGAGGGGCTGGGGATACTGTTGACCAGAATATCGATCGCCCCGAAGGCGGCCAGTGTTTCGTCAACGGCCTTGCGGGCATCGGCGGGTTTGGTGGCATCGGCGTTGACGCCCTGAAACCGGGTGCCGGGCACACGTTCACGCAAGCGGGCCACGGCGGCCTCTACGCGCTCGGCATTGCGGCCATTGACCATCACACGCGGCACGCCGGCCTCGGCCAGTTGGGCAGCGATCTCCCAGCCGATTCCGGCGCTGGAGCCGGTAATCAGGGCGGTGCATTCGTTCAAGGGGCGCGGTGTCATGGTTCCTCCGGTCATTCTTGGCTTGGTCGCATCTGTATTGCCGCCTCGTTTGGCCGATGGCCAGAGCCTTTGCGGCGTTTTGTCGCTTTCAGAAGGATAAAATCCGGTCGGCAGGCAGCGGGAAGCGGATGATCGCGAATTGAAAATGCGCCGTTTTCTGGCATAATGGAAAAAAACACGCCCGGCTGCGAAACAGCGCCGGGTTAAAAAATCAGAGGCACGGACATGAAACCATATCATCTTGCGATCGTCGCGGTGTTGAGCACGGCATCGGGGCTGCAGGCCGGTGTCATCGAACAGGCCTGCCTTGGGTCAGGCCGGTCAGGCGTATCGCGGTCGCTGTGCGGCTGCATTCAGGATGCGGCCGACATCACCCTGCGCGGGGCCGACCAGCGGCTTGCCGCCAAGTTTTTTACCGATCCGCACAAGGCACAGGAAATACGTCAGTCCGACCGCGACAAGGACGCCGCCTTCTGGGGCCGCTACAAGGCCTTTGGCGCCACCGCCGAGGCCTATTGCCGCTGACGGGCGGCCAGATGCGCGATCAGCCCCTGACTGGCCTGTTCGATCAGGTGCAGAACAAGGTCGAAACCGCCATCATAATAGGGGTCCGGCACCTCGATATATGGCAGATCGGCATAAGACAGAAACAGCGCCACGGGCGTTTCGCTGTCAATGGGCCGCATGCGTTCCAACGCCGCAATATTGTTGTGGTCCATCGCAAGGATCAGGTCGAAACGCCTGAAATCGGCAGCGGTAACCTGCTGCGCGCGCAGACCGGCCAGATCATATCCCCGCCCCGCCGCGGCCTGTATCGTGCGCGGATCTGGCGGATCGCCGACATGCCAACCGCCGGTTCCCGCGCTTTCGATCATGACATCAAGCCCGGCAAGGGCGGCCTTGTGGGCAAATACACCATGCGCCGTGGGTGATCGGCAGATATTTCCCAGACAGACGAACAGAATGCGGGTCGCCATATGTGCCTCCATCTGGAATCATACATGAAAGGGGGCAGCATGGCCAAGATCGTAATACTGACAGGCGCAGGCATTTCCGCCGAAAGCGGCCTGGGCACCTTTCGCGACAAGGACGGGCTTTGGACACGCTATGACCTGAACGAGGTGGCCACGCCGCAGGGCTTTGCCCGCAACCCCGGATTGGTTCACGACTTTTACAATGCCCGTCGCGCCAATGCCGCAGTTGCCCACCCCAATGCCGCGCATCATGCGTTGGCGCGCCTGCAGGCCGCCCTGCCCGGACAGGTGCAGATCATCACCCAGAATGTCGACGACTTGCATGAACAGGCCGGCAGCACCGATGTCTGGCACATGCATGGCCGTCTGGCACGGGCGCGCTGTGCCTCCTGCAACCACCGCTGGGATGCGCCGGCTGTCATGGCGGTCCAACACCCCTGCCCCGCCTGCACAGCCCCCAAAACACGGCCTGATATCGTGTGGTTCGGCGAGTATCCCTTTCATATGGACGATATCGAACAGGCGCTGTCACAGGCCGATCTGTTCGTGGCGATCGGGACATCGGGAAATGTCTATCCTGCCGCCGGATTCGTGCAGATGGCAAACTTGGCCGGCGCCGACAGCCTGGAGCTGAACCTGGAACCTTCGCAGACCATTACCGATTTCGCACAGGCCCGCCATGGCCCCGCCAGCAACATCGTTCCAGCCTGGGTCGAGGAAATTCTTTCAGGGCGTTAGACAGACCTATCTGAACGCGGGTCCATGCACCCAGATCGTCAGCGAATGACGCGCGCCACGGGTGACGGGGGTGACCCGATGCAACACGAAACTGGGAAACAACATGGCCGCACCGCGATCGCGGTTCGCGACGTGAACATTGGCGTCAGGCATCAGTTCAAGCAAACCGCCATCATAGTCAGCCGGGTCGGACAATTGCACAACCATCGTCAGCTTGCGCCGACGGGCAACCGGACCGTCACCGATATCGGAATGCCAGGCGAAATGCCCGCCCGCCACCGCATCATACCGCGCGACCTGCGCGCTTTCCGCAAATTCGCGCAGATCGAAATCAAAGGCCGTGCGATTGGCATCAGCCACCAGCGCGATCAGCCTGTCCATGATCCAGCCGGTATCGGCGCGCTCATCCAGCCAGGCCACATCGGCGCGGCGCAGGTTGTGATCGGACTGCCCGCCCACAAGGCCGGCAGGCTCCAGCGCCCGCGCCTGCGCCAGCGCGACAATCCTGTCGCATTCCGGCACCGAAAACGCATCGTTACAGAAATAGTGGGTGTGCATCCTGCTCCTGCCCCGAAAACCGCGACAGCCAGCAGAATGTCGCGGAAAACGAGTCTAATGCCGTTTCCCGCGATCTTTGGCTAGTTGTGTTTTTTCATGCCCATGCCCATTTCGGGCGCGCGATCGTTGTCGACGGGAACATCCAGCGAAACTTCGCCGGCCTTGTCGAATTGCAGGGTCAATTTGACGATGTCACCCTGCGCCAGCGGGCCCGTCAGCCCGATCAGCATCACATGATCGCCGCCCCGCGCCAAGGCATGCGCGGCGTTCGCGGGCACGACGAATCCCTCCTTGACCTCGACCATCTGCATGACGCCATTGGCCTGCTGGACATGGGTATGCAATTCCGTGCGTTCGGCCACATCGCTGCGGGCGGCGACCAGGCGGTCATCCTGATCGCCGCCGTTTTCGATGACCATGAAAATCGCGCCTGACTTGGCCATTCCGGATGACACGCGTGCATAGGCATCCGAAATGGTGATATCGCCCGCCATCGCCGGCAGAACGTTTGATATGGCAAGAAGGGCCGCCGCAGCGGTATATTTAAGGAACATGTTGTTCTCTCCTGACTGAAATTAGCAAAAATTGGGGGTGTCAGGAAAGAACGGGGGGCCCACGCGCCATTACAACCGGCAAGACAGGGCTGCATACGGGATCGGCCTGCCAGACCGGAAGCGCTTCCCCTACTACCCCCAGCGCCAGCGCCGGCAGGCAGGGCGCGGCCAGCGCCGGTGCCACGAAGGCAGCTATGCCATCGGGGCAAAGATGTGGCGGTCCTGCAGGCTGGCCGTCTGCATCGACGCTGATGGTCTGCAGGCCAAAGCTGGAACAGATTTCAATCGTTCCCACCGACTGGCCACGCGCGATGGCCAACGACAGCGACGTAACGCCCATCACCAGCGCCAGAACCAGCGCCGCAAAAATCCGGAAAGGCAGATATCGCAAGACCATGCTGCGCTTTAGCGCCCTTGCCGATAAAAAGAAAGGCGTCAAAACGAAGCGGCCCCGCCACGATGGGCAGGGCCGGATCTGGCAAGACCGAATGGCGAAATCAGGCTGTGGCCCGCGCCTTTTCGATGTCTTTCTTGATTTTCAGCGCCTTGGCCGACAGTTCGGCATCTTTCGCCTTGGCCATGAACGCATCCAACCCACCGCGGTGATCAACGGTGCGCAGCGCCGCCGCCGAAATCCGCAGCTTGAACGATTGCCCCAGAACGTCGGAAATCAGCGTCACCTCGTTCAGGTTCGGCAAAAACCGGCGGCGGGTCTTGTTGTTGGCATGGCTGACATTGTTGCCAGACATCGGGCCTTTTGCTGTCAGTTCGCACACGCGTGACATGGGGTTCTTCCTTGTCTCGATAAATACTCAGGCGCCGCATGACAGCGACGCCCCGAAATCTGTTGGGCTGCTTTAAGGGCTGTGGCGCGGGGCGTCAAGCGATTCATGCTCTGCCCTGCATTGTTTGCACGAAAGGCACCGCCAATCACACCGCACGCCTTCGGCGAGAGAGTATTTGGACCAAGGTGATAACAGGATCTTTCCCTATCACCTTGGATCAAATACTCATACTTCCGGGCCTCAGGCCCGGATCAGGAATGGTTTGCGCCGCCAGGCGCCCAATATCATCAAAGGCCCAGGCAATATCGCAGCACTGCCTTTTGAGCGTGCAGGCGATTCTCGGCCTCGTCAAAAATCACCGAATTGGGGCCATCCATTACGGCGCTGGTGGCTTCTTCATCACGATGGGCCGGCAGGCAATGCATGAACAGCGCGCCGGGATTGGCGCGTTCCATCAGGGCTGCGTTCACCTGATAGGGGCGCAACTGGTTGTGGCGACGTTCACGCGCCGATTGCGGATCGTGCATGGATATCCAGGTATCTGTCACCACCAGGTCGGCGCCCTGCACGGCACGATAGGGGTCACGCTCGATATCGGCCTGAACTCCGGCCGCGCGGGCTTCGTCCATGAACACGGCCTCGGGGTCGAGCGTCGGCGGGCCCGTAAAGGTGAAATCGAACCCAAAGCGCCCGGCGGCCTGGATGAAGCTGGCGCAGACATTGTTGCCATCGCCCGACCACACCACCTTTTTGCCTTTGATCGGACCGCGATGTTCCTCGAACGTCATGATATCGGCCATGATCTGGCAGGGATGGGTTCGGTTCGTCAGCCCGTTGATCACAGGCACGGTAGCATATTCAGCCATTTCCAGCAGGGTGGCCTCTTCATAGGTGCGGATCATGATCAGATCGACATAGCGCGACAGAACGCGGGCTGTATCGGCGATGGTTTCGCCATGGCCAAGCTGCATGTCGCTGCCCGACAGGATCATCGTCTGCCCGCCCAGCTGCCGCACCCCCACATCGAATGAGACCCGCGTGCGGGTAGATGGCTTTTCGAAGATCAGCGCGACCATATGCCCGGCCAGCGGCTGATCGGCATCGGGCGCGCCTTTGGGCAGGCCGGTGCGGGCAGCCTTCATCGTGCGGGCCTTGTCGATCATCGCCCGCAGTTCGGCGGGATCGGTCATGTTGATATCCAGAAAATGCGGCATCTGCTGTCCTTCGGGCAATATCGCCCCTTGCAAAATGTTCAGTTTGTTGTCGGCGCCAATGCCTGTGCCGCACGATCCAGCCGGGCCACGGCCTCGGCGATATCTGCCTCGTCGATATTGAGGGGCGGCAGGATGCGGATCACGTTATCGGCGGCGGGCACCGTCAGGATATGTTGGGCATAGCCGGCCTTGACCACATCGGTATTGGGAAGCACGCATTTTACACCCAGCATCAGGCCAGTGCCGCGCACGGATTCGAACACATCCGGGTGGGCGGCCACCAGCCCCTCCAGGCTTTGCCGCAACTGCCCGGCCTTGCGGTTCACCGCGTCCAGAAACGCGGGGTCCGCCACGATGCGCGTCACGGCCAGGCCCACGGCGCAGGCCAACGGGTTGCCACCATAGGTGGACCCGTGCGTGCCCGCCACCATGCCGCTGGCAGCGTCTTCGGTCGCCAGCACCGCGCCCAATGGGAAGCCGCCGCCGATGCCCTTGGCGACCATCATGATGTCGGGTGTGATCCCGGCCCATTCGTGGGCGAACAGCTTGCCGGTGCGGCCCATGCCGCATTGCACCTCGTCAAGGATCAACAGCGCGCCGGTTTCGTCGCAGGCATCACGCAACCCCTTCAGGCATTGATCGGGCACGACACGGATGCCGCCCTCGCCTTGGATGGGTTCGATCAACACTGCGGCAACTGCAGGGTCTTTCATCGCTTCGGCAAGGGCGCCGTGATCGCCGAATTCCAGATGCACAAAGCCCGGCAGAAGGGGGCCGAACCCCTTGGTCATTTTTTCCGATCCCGCCGCCGCAATACCGGCCGAGGAGCGGCCGTGGAATGCGCCGGAAAAGGTGATGATCTTGACCCGCTCGGGCTGCCCTTTGTCATACCAGTATTTGCGAGCCATCTTGACGGCCAGTTCGCAGGCCTCGGTGCCGGAATTGGTAAAGAACACCGTATCGGCAAAGGTGTTGTCCACCAGGGCCTCGGCCAGTTGCTGTTGTTCGGGGATCTGGTACAGATTGGAGACATGCCACAGCTTGCCCGCCTGTTCGGTCAGCGCCGCAACCAGCGCGGGGTTGGCATGACCAAGCGCATTGACCGCGATCCCTGCCCCCATATCCAGATATCGGCTGCCGTCCTCGGCTGTCAGCCAGGGGCCTTCACCCTTGGTAAAACCGACGGGAGCACGTGCATAAGTGGGCAGAATGGGCGTGATCATGGTCATATCCTTGAAAACAGGGAAGCCCGATAGGTGCCAAAGGCGGCGGGCCAAGTCAACGATTTGCGGTAAACAGGCATGCGACAGAGCATGCGGGATCAGACGTCAGGCGCGGGTGCGTCGGCGTCGGGGCAGCGCGAAAAGGGCGGCACATGTGATCATGCGGCTGCATCTAGCGGGGAACGGATGCGCTGTAAAGCGCAAGAATGATCCCGCACCGCCGGAGTTGCAACAGCCATTCCCTACCGGGTCACAGACCGGGCCGACTGTGCATAACGGGCGACCGGTGTACTGGCCGGTTCGCATCTCATGTTGCGACCAGCCGGATGCTATTGCATAGATGCAGAGAGGTTGTATCAGCCCCGTCCGGTTCCCCCGGACAGGGACATGCGACTTTGAACTGATGCGGATACCCTAGCCGGGCCCGATCGCGACCAGCGTCGTTCGGTGGGTGTGAATAGAACCAGCGCCGATGTTGCGCAGAAAGCGACCGATAATCCAACCGGATTAACATTCCTAACGGCCGGCATCAGGGACAATACCATATGACCCCTTCCAGTTTCGAAACCCTGATCGTCGAGCTTGACGAGCGAACGGCGCGCATCATCTTTGACCGGGCCGATGCCATGAATGCGATCAGCCCGGCAATGGCGGATGATCTGGACCGCGCGCTGGACGAAATTCTGGCAAATCCGCAAATCCGGTGCATCATCCTGACCGCCACCGGGCGCAGCTTTTGCGCCGGGGCCGATCTCAAGGCGGTCAAGGCTGCGGCGTCGGGTGCCGATCCCGAACAGGCATCGCAGGCCTTCCTGACCCGGATGACCAAATTGTTGCAGCGTATCGAAACGCTGCCGGTTCCGGTGATTGCCGCCGTGAACGGGCTGGCGTTGGCTGGCGGGCTTGAGATTGCGCTGGTCTGCGATCTGGTTATTGCCGCCGACACCGCCAAGTTTGGTGATGCCCATGCGCGCTATGGTCTGTTGCCCGGTTGGGGCGCCTCGGCACGGCTGCCGCGCAAGATCGGGGCCAACCGCGCCAAATACCTGATGTTCACCGCCCGGCATGTTCCCGCCGCGATGCTGATGGACTGGGGGCTGGTGAACGAAGTTCATTCAGCTGACGCGCTGCAACAGGCTGCAGATGCGCTGGCGGCACAAATCGTGGATAAAAGCCCATTGGGCATTCGGCGCATGAAACAGTTGGTTGACGAAGGATTGGATCAACCGCTGGCCAAGGCGCTGGCCGCCGAGGCGGACATGGTCGCGCGGCACAACCAGTCCTTTGACCGGCACGAAGGTCTGGAAGCCTTTACACAGAAACGCATTCCACAATTCAGAGGCGAGTAATACCCTATGAACAACGATCATGAATCTGTCACCCCAACCGCCCTCAAAGGCCTGCGTGTCGTTGATTTCACGCATTATATCGCGGGGCCGCTCGCCACCATGATCCTGGCCGATGCCGGGGCCGAGGTTATCAAGATCGAGAAACCCGGTGGTGACGATCAGCGCCATTTTCCGCCGCGTGACGAACGGCTGAATGGCGAAGGGGCCAGCTTTTTGTGGGCGAACAGAAACAAGCGGTCGATCACGCTTGATCTGCGCACCGAGGCCGGCCGCAAGATCGCACAGGACCTGGTTCGCAGTGCCGATGTGCTGGTCGAGAATTTCACCAGCCGGGTCATGACGAAATACCAGCTGGATTATGACACGCTGGCCAAGGAAAACCCGCGGCTGATCTATTGTTCGGTATCGGCCTTCGGCAGAAGCGGGTCACATGCCGATCGTCCCGGTTTCGATACGATCATGCAGGCCGAAAGCGGCTTTGTGTCGCTCAGCGGCCGCGCCGAGGATGTGGGCACCCGCGCCGGATCGCCGATCATGGATATTTCAACCGCGATGATGGCCTCGAACGCGATCCTTATTGCGCTGCTGGCCCGTGCGCATACCGGACGGGGCCAATTCGTGGAAGTTCCACTGTTCGACACCTCGGTCATCATGAACGGTTTCGCCGCGATGAATTATCTGATGAGCGACCGAATTCCCAAACGAACGGGCAATCTCAGCAATGACGCCACCCCCAGCGGCATTTTCGAAACCGCCGATCGTCCGATTTTTGTGACCTGCGCGGCGACTCCGCAGTTCAAACGCCTGTTCGGCGATGTTCTTGGAATGCCGGAAATCGCTGAAGACCCCGAATTGCAGGTCAGCTCGTCGCGCAACCTGCACCGCGACCGGATATACGAGATCGTCATACCCGAGTTTCGCAAGGACACGCGCGAAAACTGGCTGCGCCGCCTGGGCAAGGCCAATATCCCGGCAGGTGCCGTCAATGACCTTCCCGAAGCCTTCGCTTCGGACCTGATGGCCGAACGTGGGCTGGTGTCCTATATCCCCCACCCGACTGCCGGCAAGGTTCCCAATATCGCGCTGCCGCTGCATTTTTCCGACACGCCTGTCATACGCCCTGTCGCGGCCCCCTCAGCCGGGCAGCACAGCGAAGAGGTTGTGCGCGAGGTGCTCGGATATGACGATCAGCAATACCAACAGGCGCGCGCGGCCGGCGCGTTTGGCGGCAGCCAAACGGATTAGTCCCCGCGCCATCTCGCCCAAAGGAGAAGTCAATGAACAGCAAGCCAAACCCCGCCAACCCCGATCAGGTTGTCTAACAGTTGCTGCGCGGTCGATTGGGGGCTTATGTGTCAAGCTTCCTGCTGGCGGCCCAAAGCATGGGTGTGGCTGCAATCGCGCAGGCCGCGGTGGCAAACTATTCAGGTTTTCTGAAACAGCGTCAGGGCATTGCCGCTGACCGCAACGTGGTCTGCGGTATCTCTTTCGGGCATGAAGACCGCGAGAATGTGGCCAATGCGTTCAGAACCTCGCGCGAAAACATCGCCAATGTGGTCGACTGGATCGGCTAACCGGCTCTGGCCTCAGCGATGTGCGATCATCTGGCGATATCGCCCGCTGGCGGTATCGTCAGTAAATTGTGACGGGCGCATCTGAAGCTCTCTTTTGCATTGCGCCCAAAAGTCGAGATACCACAGTAACAGTTCTCGCTGCGATCCGATCGCCAACCGGTGATAGGCACGCTTGCGATAGGTCGAAACCGTTTCTTCCGAAATCCCCAGCTCGTCAGCGATACCGGCGGTAGAAACACCGTTCAGAATGCGCGCGCAAACCTCGGCCTCACGCGGGGAAAACAGGTTTGGCGCAGAGGCAAGGCAATCCTCGATCACGCTTAACGTGGTAAGCGAATGGGACGGGCTGGAATTTCGCCACTGGCAAACATGCTTGGCAATCGGCGAGGTCACGGTAATCCTCCCAATTCTTGCAGTATCACCCGCCCCGAATACCCCGGTCTTTGGCACCCGGCTATGCGTTGCCTTGCCGCGCAAATATTGGCTGGATTTGTCCCTGCCCCTGTCGATACCGTCCGAAGCGGCGGCATGATCCCACAGATGTGAATTTGTCAGGCTTCGCCCGCAACAAAATGGTATTCCGTACCAGTTTTGATATCAGCAAACATGATCGCAGCGCGTCGTTCGGTGCTATCAGCCCGCAATTTGGCGGCTCAGGTATCGGGTACGGCATATAGAGAAGATCAAATCCGTCGGCCCGACGATAGGCACAGCGTCGGATTGCAGCCATCATGGCAGCCTTGTCGTCTTTCTAGGCCGGCGACGGCATCGCCCCGGGCGCGGCCTGGGTGTGTGATACCGCGCCGGTCCAGCGGGCCAGAATCTTGTGATAGGTAGTGATGACATCAACGGGCGCGGTTTCAGAGGGCACGGCGAACAGCGGCCCCGACAACGGGCGAGAGGTCAGCGCGATCAGCAGCGGAGACAGCAGCATCGGCAGGCAGATCGGCAACAGCCATATGACGAGGCCGGGTGCGAATTTCAGCGTCGTGGCCAGCACCAGCGCCCCTGTCGCCACGATCCAGCGACTGGCGACCCAGCCCTGCCGGATCGTCAGACGCCCTTCGCCGCGCTGGTTGGTGGGCCACCCGCCATCACGCCCCAGCAAGACCTGAAGCACGGCGCGCGACTGATACATCAGCATCACCGGCGCGGTGATTGACGATAGAACCAGTTCCGCCAGTGACGAGGCCAGCGCCGTCATCGCACCGCCAAAGCCGCGCGCCCGACCCGTTGCTATGGCTTGCCCCAGGATCAGAAACTTTGGCAACACCAGCAGGCCGACGATGCCGATGGCCAGTCCGATGATTTCCTTGGTCCTGTCCCCCGGAAACACCGGAAACAGCTGATAAGGTTCGGGGAAATAATCGGGCGCTGGGGCTGTCACCGTCGCCAGCACGCTGAAGATCAGGAACATTCCCCACAACAGCGATGACAGATAGGCCAGGATGCCCTGCAGGAACACGAATCTGCTCCAGAATTTCAGCCGCGGGGCGGCCAGCAGCCGCGCGTGCTGCAGATTGCCCTGGCACCAGCGCCGGTCACGCTTGGCATAGCTGACGATGTTTTCGGGGCCATCCTCGAATGAGCCTTCGATATCTTCATCCAGTCGCACCCGCCAACCCGCCCGCGCCAAAAGCGCGGCCTCTACATAATCGTGGCTGAGGATATGGCCGCCAAAGGGCGGATCGCCCCTCAGCACAGGCAAGCCACAGCTTTCGGCAAAGGCGCGCACACGGATGATGGCGTTATGGCCCCAGAACGGGCCCGTCCGGCCCTGCATCCGCGCCTGCCCGCGTGCAAAGACCGGGGAATAGAAGCTGGCCGAAAACTGCATGGCGCGGCCAAAGACCGATTGCGCCGCGATCACCTTGGGCAGGGTCTGCAGCAAGCCCAGATCGGGTTGGGCGGCAATGCGGCGGATCATTTCACCGATGGTGCCCCCTTCGATCAGGCTGTCGGCATCCAGGATCACGGCATAATCATAGCGTGCGCCCGAGGTTTTTATGAAATCCTCGATATTGCCCGCCTTGCGCCCGGTGTTCACGGTGCGGCGACGATAGAACATGCGGCCCTGGCCGTTGCGTTCCGTCACCAGGCGCGCGAACCAGTGCTGTTCCTGCCCGGCAATGTCGGGGTTAGAGGTGTCTGACAGAACCGCGAAATCGACGTGATCGGCCAGCCCTTCATGGTGCAACGACACATCCATTGCAGCAATGCGGGCAAATGTGGCAACAGGATCTTCGTTGCACACCGGCACCAGGATCGCGGTGCGCCCCGGCGGCAGATCGGTCGCTGCGGGCGGTGTCACGCCGAACCGCCGCCCCGGCAGGCCCAGCAAGGCCCCCGCCGCCCCCCATGCCAGCCACCATGTCGAAACAAGGATCAGGGTCGAACGCAACACGTCGATCCAGTGCAGCCCGTCTTCGGCACCGGCCTGCAGAAACAGCGAGAAGGCACCGACGCCGACCGTGGCGCTGAAGATCAGTGCAATCGAGCGCGCTGCGAGTACAGAGCCGGCAGCCTGATCAACTTTGATCATGTGCGGCAGGCCCATGCGCCCCCGGCCCGGACAAATGCAAGGCGCGGGCCAGCCTGAACCAGCCGCGTTGATCCTCCAGCTGCTGTCGTGGCATGACCAGCGGCGCAGAAGGCAAGCCATGGTCCAGACCGGTCATGGTCTGAACAGGGTCAGTTGCACCAGAAATAAGTTCTACCGGTTTCATTCCTTTATCCATTGATAAAGCCAGGTTTCAGACAGCTTGCGGTCATAGCCGGCGATATGCGCCGTCAATTCGACCGTCGTACCTTTGGGGGCCTCGATATCAATCACCAGGCGCCACATATGTGTTCCCGGCACTTTCGACAAATCCTGCTCGGCGATTTTGCCCTTGTTGATTGTCACAACAGGGTGAAGATCGGCGTCTTCATTCAGATCGCCCATCAACCCCCCTGCAAAATCTATCACGAATTTACGTGTATCAGGATTGTCAGCCACGCCCGAGGTGCCCCCGTGCCCCGTACGCGTAGAGCGAACATGGGCAAGATCGGTGCCCGGATCAACCGGCAGCATCCCCCAATGCAGCCGATAGGCGAATTCACGCATATCTCCGGCCTTTACAGGCGTCTCAGGCACCCAAAAAGCGACGATATTGTCGTTCACTTCCAGATCGGAGGGGATTTCAACCAGCCGCACCATGCCATTGCCCCAGTCGCCCATCGGTTCGACCGTCAGTGACGGGCGGCGGTCATAGGCGGCGGGCACATCAAGATAGTTGTCGAAATTGCGGTCACGCTGATGCAGGCCAAAGGCACGCAGCCCGGGGCTTTGCAGATAGGCGCCGGACAGGCGGCGCGGGTTGTTCAGCGGCCGCCAGAACGGCTCGCCCGCATTGTTGACCAGCATCAGCCCGTCGCTGTCATGCACTTCGGGGCGGAAATCGTCAAACCGGCCTGCGTCGCCTTCGCCATAAAGATACATCGAGGTCAGCGGCGCCACACCCAGTTGTTCGACATCGGCCCGAAAGAACAGGCGGGCGGTCACATCCATCACGGTCTCTGCGCCCGGCGTGGTCACGAAACGATAGGCGCCCGTCACAGAGCGACTTTCGAGCGTGGCATAGATCACGACATGCAAGCTGCCCGGTGCGGGCTTTTCGATATAGAAAGCCGAAAAGCGGGGGAACTCTTCCGCGCCCGACAGCCCGGTATTGATCGCCAGGCCGCGCGCGGACAGGCCATAGGCATTATCGCGCCCCAACGCCCGGAAATAGCTGGCCCCAACAAAGGCAACAGTTTCATCAAACTTGTCGGCGCGGTTCAGCGGCATGTTCAGCCGGAAACCGGCAACGCCGGGCAAGGCGGCGTGCTGCGGCACACGCGCGGCAAGTTCGCCGCGATATTCAAAATCATCCGTGGTGAACACGATCTCGCGCGCCGTGCTGTCAGTCACCTCGTAGATCGGCACGGGTTCCTTGAACAGCCAGCCCATGTGAAAGGCCTGCAGCCGGAACAGGCTGCCCGGATCGTTCCAGCGGGCGCGGTCTGGCCAGAACTGGATACGCTGATAGTCATCATAGCTGAGATTATCCAGAAAACTGGCGGGCGCGGCGGGGGGCGCATCCGGGGTTGCGGCCCGATTGCGCATCATTTCCGTCAGGATGTCGTAAGAGAATGGCTGCCCGGCCGCTTCTTGTGCGAGCAATTCAGCCGGAAGCATGCCGCCAGCCAGCAATGCCCCGAGGGCAGGCGCCAAGGCAAGCATACCGCGCCGCGTCATCCCGCGGGCGGGTTCATCAACAGAAGCACAGAGTTTGGAATTCACGACAGGCGACACTTTCATTTTACGCATTTCATATAAAATACGCACAGATTAGATGGCTGCAAATGCCGCGCCGCAGAACGGCGGATTTTCGCGTCATGATGTGCGGGAATACGCCTTTCCCCCGGGGATCAAACCATTTTCATGATCCTGGGCTAGACGGGTTGGCGCAGATTCTTGCAAGCGCAGCATGATTGAAATCACCTAGCGCCTTCGATTTATACCTGCAAGAAAATTCATATGAATGTGATCACAATGGTGCGGCCAAGCACCATTTTACGCCCCAAAGCAGGCGCTTGACCATCCGGCGCCCACCTAGCCTTGGTGGAACGCCGCGGGATCGCTGTCAGCAGATCAGGGCCGGGTATAGACCATCACGTTGTAAATGCCTTCCTGCACGATCTGGCCGCGCTGGTTCACAAGCGTCGTCTTGCGCTTGACGATGCCCCGACCGGGTGTCGATGTCGCCCGGGTATCCAGAATTTCGCCCACCAGATGCACGGTATCGCCGATCATCAGCGGCGACATGAATCGCAGATTCTCCACACCCAGAAAGGCGATTGCAGAACCGTGGAAATCGCCGATACGCCCGCTCAGGCCCGTTGCGATCGCGAAACCCAGTGCGCCCTGCGCGATGCGTTGCCCAAAGGGGCTGTTCTTTTTACAGAATTCTTCATCGGTATGGGCCGGGTTGGTATCCCAAGACAGGTTCGAAAAAGCGGTCAGGTCCGATTCGGTGAATGTCCGACCATCGCTTTTCGATACTTCACCAATCTCGAAATCTTCCAGGTATTTGACCATCATGTCCTCCTTGAATAACGGGCCGCGCGCGCCCTAGACGCCCAGACGCTTGGCGATGACGTTTTTCATGACCTCGGACGCGCCGCCGCCGATCCGGGTGATGCGCGAATCGCGGAAATGCCGTTGCATGCCATATTCCATAGTGTATCCAGCCCCGCCCAGGATCTGCATGCCGATATCGGCAGCCTCGAAATTGGCTTCGGTCGCCACGACCTTGGCCATGGCGGTTTCGGTAACGGCGTCATGGCCGCCATCCAGCAATTCGGCCACGCGATAGCTATACAGGCGTGCGGTTTCGCCCAGGATCCTGATATCGGCCAGCTTGTGCTGGATGACCTGGAAATCGGACAAGGCCTGGCCGAACTGCACCCGGTCCTTGGCATAGGCGATGGCGTCGTCCAGAATGCGGAAAGTATCCCCCGCTCCCATTGCGCAAATCCCCAGCCGTTCCACGTTGAGGCATTTCATCAGATTGCCCCAGCCGCCGTTTTCTTCGCCGATCAGCCATGATGCCGGCGTGCGCACGTTGTCATAAAAGACTTCGTTGGTGGCCGATGTGTTGCGGCCAAGCGTCTTGATGCGATTGATCGTGATGCCTGGCGCCTTGGCGTCTACCAGGAACATGCTGATGCCGCGCCGCCCCAATTCGGGCGCTGTCTTGGCGCTGACGATCAGGTAATCGGCGACATGGGCGCAGGTAGTATAGAGCTTCTGCCCGGTCAGCACATATTCATCCCCGTCGCGCACCGCGCGGGTGGTTATGGCAGCCGCGTCCGAGCCGGCGCCGGGTTCGGTCATGGACAGCGCCAGCTTTACTTCGCCCGAGATGATCTTGGGCAATACCATCTGCTGCAATTCCTTGCTGCCCAGTTTCAGATGGCCCGCCGCGTTGACCGCGGTTTGCAGATAGCCCACCGTGATTCCGCCATAGTGATAGCCCAGCGCCTCGACGAATGTGGTCAGATCCTTGTGGCTGCCGCCCATGCCGCCGAATTCTTCCGAAAAGAACAGCCCCATCCAGCCCGCTGCGGCCAGCGCATCATAGGCTTGCGAGGGGAATTCGCCTTTTTCATCCAGTTCACGTATCTTTTCTTCGGGCAGTTCGCGCCGCAGCAGCTCCAATACGCTTTCGCGCATCACTTTCTGGGTGTCATCCAAGCCGGCCAGATTCAGCAATCTCATATCCTCCAAAAAATCTCAAATAAAGAGATCACAATGGTTATCTCTCGTCAAGGCGACATGTCTACAGCTTTTGGCAATTCCGCGGAGCACCCGCGCGGAACGCATATGAGTCACATGATCGAGGCAATCTGCAGGCGCGACGGCGACAGCCTGAAGACCTTCACCAACTACTGGGTCCGCGTGAATGGCGAATTGGCGCGCCACCTGTGTGGCCTGCGCGATTATCGCCAGAACCACATCCGCGCGCGCCTGTTCGAAGCTGCACCCTGGCCGATGCAGCCCATCGACGGGCTGTCAGGCCGATGAACCTTGCATCGTCAGGGCGGTCGACCCCGATCTATTTAAGTTCCTGTCCGGCCAGATCGCCTTCCAGAAACTTGTTAGGTTTCAGGAAAAAGCAGATTACCAGCGCGCCATTTGGCGACCGCGCCACATGCTGATGCCCGGCGGGCCGCCAGACGAAATTGCCTTCCAGCGCCGCGCCCTCGTCATCGACGATGCTGCCCGACAGGACATAGGTTTGTTCGATCTCGACATGTTCATGTTTGCCCAGAACCGATCCGGGTGCCCAGCGGAACAGGGCGGTCAACATGCCGGTTTCCTTGTCCTCCATCAGGATTTTCATGTCGACACCTTCTGTCGGCGTCTTCTTCCATGGCAGCGACGCCACATCGACATAGCGCGATTCCAGCGGGCCAAGATTTTCGTGGCCCTTCATGAACGGGGTAACGGCGGTCATTTCGGATTTCTCTCATATTATTACATATGTGGAATCTGCATGACTTCCCGCTAAACGATATGACTCAGATCAAATTCGCGCTAGCGGATCGGTGAAAACGACGTGGGCACCAGAATACGGTTTTCCATTTGCTGGATCAGCGGCGTGCACAGGCGCAGATATTCCTGCCAGTCCGGTTCGCCCGCCAACGCCGCCCGGCGGGTTTCGCGGTCTTCGAAACTGTCATACCCCCACAGATGCACCAGAGTGCTGAGCCCGCCGATTTCGGTCTGAAAATAGCCGATCAGATTGCCCAGTATCCGGGTCTGCACCTTCAACCCCACCGCCTCATAATGTTTCAACATTTCACCCATCTTGCCGGGCTGAATGCGGTAAATACGTTCCTCGACGATCATGGTCAGTCCCCCAATAGGCATTTTGCGGCGTCCACCGCCGACTGGCCCACGAATACGCCCTTGGCGCTGGCCAGATCGTTGCAGGCGCTGATTTCCCCATCCAGATAGGTGCTGTGCCCGTCGCCCATGCGCGCGCTTTGGGCGCTGACGGATGCACCGGGAATACCGGCCGCATTGGCCAGCGGCAACGCGGTAATGCCGCTGTCATTCTTGCCGATCCCGCCATCGGAACAGATGAACCCCCAGGGCGCTGAATCGATGATGTAATTAACCACGCTGCGCCCGGTATGCCCGGCGGTGCACAGCACGTTGGCGCCCTTGTCTTCGGGCCGGGCAAAGGCAATGGAATCGGTGCAGATGATCGCCCTGCCCTTGTCATTGGTCAGCATGACCTCGCGGTTCTCTCGGTCAGATGTCAGATCAAGGGTCGAAACATCCGCATCAAACAGCACCTTGGCGGCCTGTGTCACCGACATGCCGACCCGCACGCCCAGCAGCTGGGCCAGTTCGTTGGCGACACTTATCACGCCCTCGTCATACAGATCGGTGCCGTTGCCCATTTCGGCGGTCATCACATCGGCGGCGGCGGCTGGCACGCCAAGGGCCTCGTAATAGAACAGCCCGGCGATTCCGGCGGCCTCTTTGCCGATGGCGCAATCCAGCACGATCACGCCCTTTGGGCGGCCCCGCATCACCATACGGGCGCACAGCACCCCGGCATAGGACGCCGCCACCACGACATCGCCCGCCCCGCCGTCGGTCTGATAGAACCCGGTGACAAAGGTGGCGGAATCAAAGGTAATGATCCGTGTGCCGCCCTGTTCGAACCGAACCCGGATTGATCCGTCCGCCAGATGATCATGCTGTGCCATGTTTGTTCTCCTGTTGAATTTCATTGTCGGCGACCCCGGCCAGATACCGCCCGATGACATAGCCAAAGGTCATTGCGGGCCCCAGCGTGATGCCGCCGCCCGGATATTGCCCGCCCATGACCGACGCCATGTCATTGCCCGCGGCGAACAGGCCCGCAATCGGCTGGCCCGCGCTGTTCAAAACCCGGCCCAGCGCATCGGTTTTCAGACCGCCAAAGGTGCCCAGATCGCCCAATTGCATGCGGATTGCATAAAACGGCCCCCGCGCCAGCGGCGCGTTGCAGGGATTGGGGCGGTGTTCGGGATCACCCAGATAGCGGTTGTAGACCGTGCTGCCCTTGCCGAACTGCGGATCTTGCCCTTGCGCGGCTGGCCCATTATAGGCCTGCACCGTCGCCGCCAGCGCATCTGGCGGCACGCCGATCTGCCCGGCCAGATCGCGCAGCGTGCGCCCGCGTTTCAGATAGCCCGATTTTATCAGCCGACCGTGCGGCACCGGAAAGGGTTTGACAAAGCCCATGCCATACCGGTTCAGCGCCCGGTGATCACAGATCAGCCAGGCGAAGGGATCGCCGCCATTGGCCTGCCCCAGCATGGCCTGCCCCACCTGGTGATAGGACTCGGCCTCGTTCACAAATCGCTGGCCGGCGGCGTTCACCGCGATGATACCGGGCTTATATCGGTCGATCAGATGCGGGAAATGTCCGGTGCTGCCATCGCGGTGTTGCACAACCGATACCGGAATCCACGCCGCGGCATTGGGAAAGGCATCCTGGGGCGCCGCGCCATGGGCGGCGGCGATGCGTATGCCATCGCCGGTATTGCCGGGCGGGGCGGGCGAATAATGCGCGTTGCCATGCGGGAACACCGCCGCCCGCCGCGCCCTGTCCAGCGGAAAACCACCCGCCGCCATCACCACGCCGCGCGCCGCCATTATATCGCGCGGGGGCCTGTCACCGCCAATGCGCACCCCGGCGACACGCGCGCCATCCATCACCAGATCGACCATGGGCGTATCAGTAAAAATCGGTATGCCCAGATCAAGCGCGCTCAGCGCCAGACGTCCGGCCAGCGCATTGCCATTCGTCAACCGGATCGCGCGGCCAAAGCGGGCCATTTCCACCGTATGCGCCATCAGGCGCCGCATCACATAGAAGGCCGAGCGCACCGATTTGGTGGCCTTGAAGAAATGCTGCACCTCCATGCTGGCATTGAACATCATGCCGACAAATGTGATTTCACGCAGGGGCGGCCGCAGGCGTTTCAGATCGGCCCTCAACAGCCGACCATCCAGCGGGGCGGCGACGATGGAGCGCCCGCCGGGGCTGGCGCCGTCCAGGTCGGGGCGGTAATCTGGAAAGGCGGTTTGCGGCTGAAACGCCACGCGGGTTTCACGTTCAAAGAACGAAACCATTTCGGGGCCGGTTTCCAGAAACATATCCATCTTGGGCGCGTCAAAGAAATTGCCGGTGATCGCGCGAAGATAGGCACGCGCGGCGGCCGGGCTATCGCTGACCCCTTCGCGCTGGTTGACGGGGTTTCCGGGTATCCACAGCACCCCGCCCGATCGCGCTGTCGTGCCGCCGAACAGCGGTTCCTTTTCCAGAACACAGACCCGCAGCCCGTGCTTGCAGGCCGTTATTGCGGTGGCCAGGCCGGCGGCACCGCTGCCAACCACGACCACGTCATATTCATCGTCCGGGCCTTGCGTCATTGCGAAAAACCCGGGCGCGGCAAAAGATCCATCAACATGCTGCTCATCCCGCCATCAACGGCGATATCGGCACCGTTCACGAAAGATGATCGCGGGCTGAGCAGGAACAGCGCGACATTGGCAATTTCGTCCGGCTGACCAATCGCACGGCGCGGCACGAACCTTTCGCGGGCCGCACGAATGTCGGGATCGCGGTTGAAGGCCGCCGCCATCGGCGTGTCGATCATGCCGGGGCTCAGCGTATTGCTGCGCACGCCTTGCGCGCCGGATTCCACCGCGATCTGACGGCTGAGCGCGATCAACGCCGCCTTGGCCGCCGAATAGGCACCGCCCCCGGTTTGCGGCACCTGCCCCGCAATAGATGAAATATGAACGATTGATCCACCATCTGCCTGCGCCAGTTGCGGCAGGAACGCCTGCGCGCCCAGAAAACAACTGTCCAGATCCACCGCCAGCACCTGGCGCCATTCGTCATATCCCAAGTCTGCAATAGGACCCGGACGCAAGATACCGGCTGCGTTCACCAGCCCGGCGGCAGGCCCGCAATCGGCCAGCACCCGTCGTGCCAGATCGGCCCAGCTGTGCGCATCCGCAACGTCACAGTCATGGGCCGCCGCCAGCCCGCCATTGGCTTGCAATTCGGCAAGCACCGACGCCGTATCGGCCTGTGGGC